>PLMI01000166.1 GCA_003142435.1 Coxiellaceae bacterium
TTCTATTTTGCCCCAACATTTTAATTTAACATTTTTAATCTAAATAGATTGCAAAGCAATCAATGAGGCCACGAAGTGGCCAAATATTCATAGCCTAGGGTGCTGTTCACGTGATTTTCGTGAACGAACCCTAGGTGGAAAACGTGGTAAAAAATATAGCCCTGAAAGGGCGACATAAATTTTTGTACAATATAAAAATTTATTTTTTTGATTTTTTAAATACATTCACATTTTAGGAATTTTTTATGCAACAGATTATGTTTTTATTACTCATTTTATCAGCTGTGGCACTTGTAGCGCTGATACTATTGCAGCGTGGTAAAGGCGCCGATATGGGCGCTGCTTTTGGTGCTGGTGCTTCCGGAACTTTGTTTGGTAGCGTTGGCTCATTGCCTTTTCTTACCAAACTTACCGTTGCTGTGGCTGCAGTTTTTTTTGGTTCATGTTTAGGGCTGGGATATATAATTGCAAAAGAAGTATCTGTTAAGCCAGCAAGCGTTCTTTCTGCCTTGCCAACATCAGAACAGCAGCAACAACAGCCATTGACAACTAGCTCAGCAATTCCCATCGTTCCTAGTTCAGCTGTAGTATTGCCACAGCAGCAACCAAAGGCGCAAGTAACAAAAGCAAAAACAAAGGCAAAAAAGAAAACCGTTCACAATCACAATTGATAATTAATATTTTCTCAGCCGAAGTGGTGAAATGGCAGACACGCTACTTTGAGGTGGTAGTGGGGTAAAACCCGTGACGGTTCGAGTCCGTCCTTCGGCACCAATCAAACAAAATAGATTTGGTCTATTTTCCCTTCTTTAAATTTTAAAAAAGCAAAATTCTCTGGTAGATGTTTGATAAATAATAAAAATTTCTCATAAACGCGATTAATTTTAAAATATGAGTTAAGTTTTTCTTAAGACTAATATCGTATAATTAATCATTAAATTCGACGTGAATATTTTTTTAAATAAATTATAGAAATCTACGAGGTAAATATGCTACCTAAAACTCTTGATAGAGAAGGTTATTTTGACTTAATCAAAGGTGCAAAAATAAGGTACAAGAAAGGCAAATTCAGAAATGGTTTTGGATGGCCTCCGACAGGCCAACCAGATTGGGATAATATGTATCCGCGCCCACTACCATCTGATATAAAAGCCTGCGAAACTCCAAAAAAAATAAGGGATTTTTTATACAGTTATTTTAGCGATCCTAAACATGCAAAAAATTTAAAAAATCCTTTTTCATTTGAAAGCTATTTATTAGCAGAATTGTGTGCTAATGATACAAATTATGCAAACAAATGGGCATATTTTGTATCTGTGCCACTAATGCTGTATAAAATAAAGAAGAAGGAAGAAGGGTTATTATTTAGGGGCATTCAAGCGAAGAATATTCGAAATATATTTGAAAATGGCGTGGTAGGCGATCTTGATCCACCACCTAAAGAGAATATTATGGCGTATTCGCCAATTGGTTTTTTTGTAAATGGACCAACAGGATTTTCTGGACTATCTACTACTACGAGCTTCTCGGTAGCTGATTTTTTTGCACAACCCCATGGGTATGTTCTAGTAATTGATTTTGATCAAATGAAGGAACATGGATTAAATAACGGAATTGATGTCGGTGCAACCCTGTTAAAGAATGATAAAACTGATGGTCAACTTTTTAATGAACATGAAGTTAAATTTCCAATATCGAAAATACCTTCAGATTGTATACTTGGTGCTTACCAGTACACCTTAGATAGTGATAATCCATACATATATTTTAAAAATAGTAATTATGGAGGTCGTTTAGATAATGATGATCCAAGGAATCAACACCCAATCAACCCCAGCGAAATAATTGAATCAGATGCTATATTAAAAGCAAGAATAGCTAGAATTATAAAGCTTATTAAAAAGAAAACGGAAAATGGAGAATGGCAACTTGGCTTTGGTGGTAGTTTTAGTAAAATTTGTCTCGATGGAAAAAAATACCCTGTTCCTGAAGGGATCAGCCTTATTTATAAGATTGCTAAGGATGATAGTTTGTCTCCAGCATATAAATTAGAAGAGATTAGTAAAATTGCCAAAACAAGAAAAAATCAACATACAACTTTTTTTGGTCTTGTAGAAAGATCTCCATTAACTCAATATATTTATGCAAAAATTGCAAGTATCGTGGACGGGTTGCAAGAAGACGTACATTTTCACGCTGAACCCTGTCCTTTGTTGCTAGAAGCAAATCTCGCGTGATAATTTCGTTATGAATTTTATAAAATTGTATTTGAACGGTTACAGAAATAAATTCATTTAAAATCAGTGTGTTGCTGAATATTGCGCTAGTAAATTCACCTGTAGTCAAAAATACACGCGAGTAATTTTGACAGAAGTCAAAAAAAGTAGTAAACTTATTTCATGCTAGATCGTTATCTAATTTCACAAATTCGCGAGGATTTAACGCGAAAAATGGTTTTTGTTGGTGGACCTCGCCAGGTGGGGAAAACAACACTCGCAAAAAAATTGCTTATAGATGATCAGGGGTATCTAAATTGGGATATTCAAGAGCATCGTGAACGTATTTTGCGACATGAATTTTATCCATCAAAACTATGGGTTTTTGATGAAATTCACAAATATAGGTTGTGGAGAAATTATTTAAAGGGAGTTTATGATAATAAATCATCGGAGCAACAAATATTAGTTACTGGTAGTGCAAAGTTAGATTATTACCGATACTCAGGGGATTCTTTACAAGGGCGATATTATTATTTGCGGATGCATCCTTTATCATTAGCTGAGTTAAAGTCGCATTCACAGGAAGACTTAATGGCACTGTTGAATTTGAGCGGTTTTCCAGAGCCGTTTTTTTCCTCTTCGGAAATCGAGGCACGGCGTTGGTCACGTGAACATAGAAATAGATTAATTCGTGAAGATTTAGTGCAGTTGGAAAATGTGCGGAATTTCGGTAGTTTGGAGTTATTATCTTTGCGGTTACCAGAACTAGTAGGTTCTCCATTATCAATTAATTCATTACGAGAAGATTTACAATTGAGTCATAAAACTGTTGCTTTATGGTTACAAATTTTTGAAAGATTAAATTCAATATTTCGCCTTTCTCCCTTTGGTGCCCCTAAAATTAGAGCTGTAAAAAAAGAGCAAAAACATTATCATTTTGATTGGACTTTAGTGCCTGATATGGCATTGCGTTTTGAAAATCTTGTCGCTTCTGCTTTATTAAAATGGGTACATTACAGACAGGATGCTTTTGGTGAGGATATAGATTTGCAGTATTTTCGTGATGTCGATGGACGAGAGGTTGATTTTATTTTGGTTTCTAAAAAAGTTCCTATTTCACTTATAGGATGCAAGTGGAGTGATGGCGAAATTTCGCAATCTTTAAAGTATCTAAAAAAACATTTTCCCGAATGTGCTGCTTGGCAAATATCAGCAATTGGCAAGAAGGATTATATCAATGACCACGGAATTAGAGTTTGTCCCGCAGTTATATTTTTAGCTGATTTAATATAACCTGAATTCGATATAAGTTATTAACCACATATTGAAATAAAATAAAAAATAAATAGCCGTGTTTAATGCGGCTCAATAAAAGCTGCGAAGCAGCCTAAATATTTTTTCTCAGCCGAAGTGGTGAAATGGCAGACACGCTACTTTGAGGTGGTAGTGGGGTAAAACCCGTGACGGTTCGAGTCCGTTCTTTGGCACCAACCAAGTTAAAATAGATTTTGATCTATCAAGTTACAAAGGATTTGGTTCTGCTGTTGGACTAGCTTACATTTTAGGTGAGAAAGATGCCAAGCTTGATAATTTTGCTAAAGCAAAACAAAAAATATACAAGGTTGATTTTGAACTTTCTACCTTGGCGGTTGGGGAGGAGCCAGCGAGTGCAAAAGATATTGATTCTCTTCCTTAGAGCAAGAGCATAAAATATTTGAAAACCATAATGGTGAATGTCAGAGCGAGAAAGTAGATGGGGCAAAGGCAACAGGAGATGAGCAACTAGCGTCAGGATCTCCTATAGAAGCCTTGACCTAATTGGATATCTTCGATCAGGCCAAAAGCCGAATAGATATTAAAACCCCGATGTAATTGGATATCTCCGATCACGACCGAAAGCGCGTGTCGTAATGCGAATTCCTACAGGAGACTGGCGGCGTTTATATTCGCTTCTATTTACCATTTTGATTACTTTGTCGACAGTTTTCGCGTCAAATCCGGCAGCAATAATTACATTTCGTGACTGATCTTGTTCGATATAGCGTTGCAAAATTTGATCAAGTATTTCATATGGTGGTAAAGAATCAGTGTCTTTCTGACCCGAAGCAAGTTCAGCTGAGGGCGGGCGGTCGATCACGCTTTGCGGAATAACGGGAGAAATGCTGTTTCGGTAATTGGCTAATTTATAAACTAGAGTTTTGGGAACATCTTTTAACACACAGAAACCACCAACCATATCTCCATATAAAGTGGCATAACCAACGCCCATTTCACTTTTGTTGCCTGTGGAAAGAACTATTAGTTTTTTTTTGTTTGAAAAAGCCATAAGCAAAGTAGCGCGGCATCGAGCTTGTAAATTTTCTTCAGTAACGTCAGGTGGTAATCCTCGAAATTCCGGTTCTAATAATTTTAGAAATTCGCTGAAAACCGGTTCGATAGAAATAAAATGACATTGCACTCCCATGTTTTTAGTTTGCAGAGCGACAGCATCTTTGCTTATTTGGCTGGTGTACCGCGAGGGCATGAAAATTGTTTCTACTTTATCTTTACCCAATGCATCGGCGGCGATAGCTAAAGTTAATGCTGAATCTATGCCTCCTGAAACGGCAATTATAGCGCCTTTGAAGCTGTTTTTTTCTATATAATCACGAACTCCTAATACTAATGCATTGTAAGCAAGTTCTTCAGTTTTTTTTATAGCTTCTATTTTATTTTTTAAAGGAGAAACTTTTTTTGCGATATTAAATTCTATCGGCATTAAAGTTTCGGTGAAAAATGGCGCGCGTTGCGTAATTTTGCCATTGGCATCCATTACCATTGAACCGCCGTCGAAAACTAACTCATCTTGCCCGCCAATACAATTTATATAGACTATAGGAATTTTACTTTCTTTTACCCGCTGTTTTATGATTTTTTCTCTGGCCAGAGGTTTTTCGATGTCAAATGGCGAAGCGTTTAAACTAAGCATTAATTGTACATTATGCTTTTTTGCTTTTGCTATGACAGCTGGAAACCAGAGGTCCTCACAGATAGAAATTCCGATTTTAACGCCGTTGATCGTGGTGAATCCTATTTTATTACCCGAATTAAAATAACGCTTTTCATCAAAAACGCCATAGTTTGGCAATTCGATTTTGCTGTATGTTGTAATAATTTTTCCATTGTAGATTACGGCGGCGTTATTAAAGCACTTTTTGCCTATTTTATGTGGGTATCCCAGAATGACATAAATATCTTTGACTTCTTTTTGGATAAGGGACAATGCCTCTTGTATTCGCTGGTATAACTCGGGTCTTAATAGCAAATCTTCCGGCGGATATCCTGATAAAGACAGTTCAGGGAAAATTACAGCATGAGCGCCGTATTTGTCGCGCGCTTCATTAGCAGTTGATATTATTTTTTGTGCATTAGCAAGAATTGCGCCAACTGTTGTGTTTATTTGCGCCGCTATGATTTTTAAGGTTTTTGAATTTTTGTTTTTCATACCGATGTTTTTGATATGGCCAGATTAGTAGAATTTACAACAAACTCTAATCCTCTACGGTAATAATCATATGCTTTCTCATTATCTCCTTGTTTTTCCATTGTTATTGCAAGCTCATTGTATATTGCAGCTGAGGGCGAAATTTCTAAAGCTTTTTCCAGATGGTATTTTGCTTTTCCCCAAAGTGTTAAGTTTTGGCATAAGCGGGCAATGCTGAGAAGCAACATGGTATTATCGCCATATTGTGTTAGCCAATTTTCTACTGTTTTTAGCTGCTTTATAGGTTTTTTACTTGGAATAGTACAGTAAAATTCAATTAAACTTGTAGCAAAAGATTTGTGTAAGGTATGGTATAAAGTTTTTTCAACAATTTCCCGATCATTTTCTTCATTGCTGCTGTATAAATATTTTAAATAGGGAAGCATTACTCTAGGTTCTTTTTTAAAACGTTTTGGTAAATATCGCCAAAAATGTTCCGCTTTGAATTTATCGTTTTCTGCAATGTAATGTTTTAAAAGTCCTTCATAAGTATTTAATTGCAGCTCGGAAAAATCCTGCTTGTTTAAAACCTTATACGTTTGCAATGTTGGCAGAAGATAAAACAATTGCCGCCAGTTTTTTAAT
>PLMI01000038.1 GCA_003142435.1 Coxiellaceae bacterium
AATTGCAATAGCCCAGGGTAAGGACGCGTGTTTTTCGCGTCCGTAACCCTGGGTAAATGTAGATCGAATAATTTGAGCTCTGTAAGAGCGAAATAATTACATCGAATTCATAATTAATTTAATGAATAAACAATCAAAAGAACAAATTATCAGCGCAGTTCGTTCTGCCGGCATTATCGGTGCCGGAGGCGGAGGATTTCCAACTTATGTGAAATTGCAAGCCAGCGTTGATACGATCGTTGCGAACTGTTCTGAATGTGAGCCTCTTTTGAGTTCTGATGTTAGTATGATGATTGAAAAACCGGATTTGCTAATTGAAGGCATGCAAATTGCAATGCATGCAACCGCTGCGAAAAATGGCATTATCGGCATCAAAGAATATTACAAAGAAGCGGTTGCTGCGCTTAAAAAAGTTTTACCAAAAGATAATTCGATAAAATTACATTTTTTAGAAAACTATTACCCCGCCGGAGATGAGTTTTTATTAGTTTACGAAACAACTGGTAAAATCATTCCCGAAGGTGGAATACCGCTTAACGTTGGCGTTGTTGTGAATAACGCAATTACGCTTATGCAAATTGCTGAAAGCTGTAGTGGTAAACCAGTAACGGAAAGAGCTGTAACGTTAGCCGGTGAATTCAACGAACCTAAAGTTGTTACAGTTCCAATTGGAACAACTTATAACGACCTCATGAAAATTGCTGGTGGATTAAAAATCAAAGACGCAATTTTTATTGATGGTGGACCGATGATGGGCAAATTGGTAACGGATTTAGAAAGCGGGATTGCAAAAACAACTAGCGGCTTTCTTGCTTTTCCGAAAGATCATTTTGTGGCAAGAATGGCACAGCAATCGCTTAGTCAAGTTATCAAGCAGTCGAAGGCGGCGTGTTGCCAGTGTTTTCGCTGCACTGATCTTTGCCCGCGTAATTTACTTGGGCATGCAATTCATCCGCACATGACAATGCGTACGATTGATTACAATCAGTCACAGCCGACAAAACACATAACTTCCGCGTTTTTGTGCAGCCAGTGCGGAGTTTGCGAGCTTTTTTCGTGTGATTTTATGCAGCTTTCGCAGCGGAAAATTTTTGCAGCTTACAGAAAAGAATTAGTTGCGCGCGGCGTGAAAAATCTGCACAACAATAAAAATTGTGAAGTGAATTCGATGTTTTCATATCGAAAAATTGCAATTCCTATGTTGATGCAGAAAATCGATATAAAGAAATATTACGTGCCTTTGGAATATTGTGGCAAACAGGAAATTAAAATGGTGCGCGTTCCATTGAAAAGATATGCAGGAACTGCTGCTTTACCAAAAGTTTCTATGGGGCAAAAAGTGCGTATGTGTGATGTAATTGCCATGTCGCCGGAAGATAAATTAGGAACGGTTTGCCATGCTTCGATTAGCGGTAAAATTACCGAGGTTAATGAAGATTTTATTGAAATTGTGTCGTAATTGTCATCCCCGAACGGTTTTGTCGGGGATCTGTATTTTTTAACGCGAGATTCCCGATAAAATCATTCGNNAATCAAATACTTACGAAAAACGTGACAAAAAGAGATAAAAATGCAAGAACCAGCTTTAGGAATAATAGAATTTAAATCGATAGCTCGCGGGCTTTTCGCGGCGGATGCAATTGCCAAAAAAGCTCCAGTAAAAATTTTGAGCACGAATTCGATTTGTCCTGGAAAATATTTAATTATTTTCTCTGGTGAAGTTGCTGACGTTGAAGAGTCTTTGCTGGCAGGTATTAGCGCTGGCGGCGATATGGTTATACATTATTTGTTTTTACCTTTTGTACATCGTGATGTGATTCCTGCTCTAAGTGGAACTTCAGAGATTAAAGTGTTTGGTGCTCTTGGGATCATTGAATCTTTTTCAGTGTCAACTTGCATTGCGGCAGCAGATAAAGCAGTAAAAATCGCACCGATAAAGCTGATTGAAATTCGCTTGGCAAATGGCATTGGCGGCAAAGGTTATTTCATTTTAACTGGTGAATTATCAGATGTTGAAGTTGCTTGTAACGCTGCAAAAGAATATATCAGCGCTGAAGGGCTTTTAGCAGGCTGTGAAGTTATTGCATCGCCCCACAAAGATTTATTGAGAAAATTGAATTGTTATTCGATAGGTAATTAACCTAGATTTGATGCAAATTTNNTTTGTACGGTACAAAAAACTATTTGATTTTGCAACTTAATGTGAATTTCGCTAAGTTATTTGATGAAATGGCTCACCCTCATCCTTCGGGCTGCGCTTTACTTTCACCAAATAACTTGAGCTCATTCACACGTTGCAAAATCCGTGCCACAAATATGTTAAGATGCAATTTTGCTGATTTTTTAATAATATTATTGCGGAAATTTAATTTTTTGTACCGTACAAAGTAGTATATTGAAGTAAAGAAGTAAAATGGAGAAATAAATAGCCGCGTTTTATGCGGCACAATAAAAGCTGCGAAGCAGCCTAAATTGCAATAGCCCAGGGTAAGGACGCGTGTTTTTGGCGTCCGCAACCCTGGGTGAAGATGGGCTCGAAAATTTAAGCTCTGAAAGAGCGAAACAATATGTAAATTTGAAGTAATTAAATTTAAAATTAAAAAATATGCAATTAGCAAAAGTAATTGGCACAGTGGTCGCCACGATAAAAGATAATAATTTGAAGGGCATGAAGATATTAATGATTCAGCCTTTGACTGATGATTTAAAATCAGCAGGCGGTCCTATTGCTGCAATTGACGTAGTGCAGGCAGGGCCAGGAGATTTAGTGCACTGGGTAACTTCAAGAGAAGCGGCGCTGGCATTGCCGGAAAGTTTTGTTGCAGTTGATGCTGCAATAACTGGTATTGTTGATAGCGTAAATGTTGAAGATGTGGCAATTGATGAAGATATTTTTGAGTGAAGAGATATTATGATTTTAACTAGAGTAAAAGGAAATGTGGTTGCGACAGTTAAACATCCTTGTTTTACGGGACATCGGTTGTTAATTGTGCAGCCAATCGATGCCAACGGCAAAGATAAAGGCGATTCATTTTTGGCGTGCGATCATGTTCAAGCGGGCCCAGGTGATGTGGTTTTAGTGCAAAGAGAAGGCAATACTGCGCGGCAGTTATTAGGCATGCCAACCGATCCTTTTCATTCTGTCATTGTAGCTATAGTGGATAAAGTAGCTGACAAGGTGTAAAATTAAATAAAAGAATCAACTAGCTACGAAGTAGCTTAATTGCAACCCGTCCTCAGTAGCATTTTTATTAGCTATAAATGAGCTAATAAATTTAATAATCACCAGTGCTATTAATTAATAATATAGCATACTGCGGAGGGTGGACAGCCCCGGTCGTAGCGGTTTTTGCGAAGGCCTGGGACCTGGGAACATTTAATCTTTAGAGGTAATTTTTGTGAACGACAAAATCGATGATTTAGTGAAAATAATTACAGAGCGAGTTACCGAGCGGTTAAAGGGAATGGGCGTTTCCCAAACCGCAGTAGAAGCATCGAAAAAAGCTTATGAATGTATAGAAACAGGTTCATGTAGTAATTGCGGTCTTTGCATCGTAAAAAAACCAGAGACAGTTAATAACATTGTGAACATTGGTGCTTCACGCATCGGTGCTAACTTAGGTGTTAACTCGCAAATTGATGTAAAGCTTGCCGCTATGATTGATCACACTATGCTGAAGCCAGACGCAACCCGTGAAGAATTAGAAAAGATTAGCGAAGAAGCAAAAAAATATCATTTTGCAACTGTGTGTGTGAATTCTTTTAATATCCCATTAGTTGCGCGCCTTCTTAAAGGAAGCGGTGTAAAAGCAATTGCAGTTGTAGGTTTTCCTCTGGGGGCCGCTACTACTCACGCCAAAGTTTTTGAAGCCAAAGAAGCGATCAATGCAGGCGCAGAAGAAATCGATATGGTAATTAACATTGGCGCTTTGAAATCAAAAGATTATAGAACTGTATATGAAGATATTCGGCAAGTTGTCGAAGTGTCAAAACCTCATAAAGTGAAAGTCATTATTGAAACTTCAAGTCTTACTTACGATGAAAAGGTAATTGCTTGCGCGTTAGCGAAAACAGCACATGCCGCATTTGTTAAAACTTCTACGGGTTTTGGTTCCGGCGGAGCGACCGTGGAAGACATCGCATTGATGCGTAAAATCGTCGGCGAAGATATGGAAGTAAAAGCTTCCGGCGGAATTCGCACCAAAGAAGATGCGGAGGCAATGATCAAAGCCGGTGCCAACAGAATTGGCGCTTCAGCTAGCGTTTCTATTGTCACAGGTAAAAAAGCAAAAGCTGGTAACTATTAAAATAATTTCAAATATTTATTCTACAGATAAAAAGTTTGGATTTACGCTTTCGTTGGAAGGATAATTCTAATAATCACTATTTATAAACAACGACCTTAAAAAAGGCGTTATTGAATAAATGCTTTTTGTGTACAGAAAGGCATAATTATTTGTCATCCCCGAAAGATTCAGTCGGGGATAAAAAGTCTAGATTCCCGCCGGAGTTTATCCTCGCGAAGGCGGGGGTGGGAATGACAAAAGGCAGATTTTTTTAAAGGTAACAAGTCAAGAATTAGGTGTTTTGCAAAAATGCTAAATGGCGTGCTCTTTAAATATTTTTAAGCAATAAAATCTAGATAATTATTTTTCGTAATTACTGTGAATTGAGAATTTTTATAAGCCGTAAGCCACTCATTTGGAGCTTTAATATTTTTGTCGCTATATTTAAATTCATAGCCAAATAATTTCCCTTCACGTTCTTCTATGAAATCTATTTCTTTTCCATCCCAGGTTCTCCAGAAATAATTGTTGGCGTAAATACCTGAATATTTCTGTTTTTTGAGCCGCTCTGCGACTAAAAAATTCTCCCATAACATTCCAATATCATTTCGCAAATTTAGATCGTTAAAGTTAGAAATGATTGTATTTCTGATGCCTAAATCATAGAAATAATATTTGCTTTTTTTGGAAATTTCTTTGCGCAAGTTACGGCTGAAACCCCGCAAATTGTAAATAACGAAAGATTTTTCTAAAAGATCAATGTATCTTGCTACAGTTTTGTAGTCAATTCCGAGCTGACTTCCTAATTCAGATAAAGAGACTTCGCTGCCTATTTGATAAGCTAACAAGCGCAAGAGATCAAGTAATATTTTTGAATTTTTTATACGATCAAGCTCTAAAATATCTTTTAGTAAATATGAATGGGTAAGTTCTTCAAGCAATTTTATTTTTTCAGTTTTACCGGAAGTAGTGATTATTTCAGGGTAACAACCAAACACTAAAAATTCCGGAAGCTTATTTTGTAAATCGTATGGGTTATATATCTTTTTGAGCTCTAAATTCGAAACAGGATATAAAATCAGAGTCGTTTTTCTGCCAACCAAGGGTTCTCCAATTTGTCCTGCTAATTCAAATGAAGAAGAACCGGTTGCAACAATTTTAATATTTGGAACATTATCAACTATTATTTTTAAACCTAAACCGACCCCTTTTACTTTTTGTGCTTCATCTAAAGCAAATAAATCATACCCTTCTACAAATTCTTTTAGTTGCCCAAGATCTTGTGAATTCAGGATATTCTGAATTTTAATATTTTCGCCAGATTCAAGGCGATATTTAAATTTTGTATTTCTAAGGTAATTTTGCAATAGCGTCGTTTTTCCTGCCTGGCGCGGTCCAAATATAACCAATGCTTTATTTGGTTTCAGGTAATAATCCAGATTTTCATATATACGAGGAATACTCATAACAAGATTATATCCTAAATCCTCGAAATACGCCAATTCCAAGGAATATAAATCCTCGAAATATGCCAATTCCAAGGAATATAAATCCTCGAAATATGCCAATTCCAAGGAATATGAAATAAGCAAGCAATTTTTCAAAAATAATCTACAAAACCAATTTTATGAAAAATACCAATAAAATCAATGTATTGCAGGAGATGACGGATTTTTTTGTGATTTCTGAGGTTGCAAAGCTCAAAAAATATAGTAAAATGAATTTAGGTATAGCAGATTGCTTAAATTACCAATTGATAGCTCTAATAGACCTACCTCAAATACTCGACAATAAGCACTACTCAACAACCTAAACTTTCTTACTTCACTTTGCTTTTTTCAGTAAAGTCCTAAGCAAATAGACTTTCCCCAAGCCAAGTTTTTTCATTACTTTTACTTGAGTTTTGTAAATACACATAGCTGAAATAGCATGATGAACCAAACCATGGTAGCCGTCCAAGAACCCAAGCTTCAAAAAATAGCGCTTTAAAAAATGAAAAAACGGTTTTAAAAAAATGGAGCGCCCTGTAGGGTAATAGCCTTTTTTTAAAAGCATGTCTGCATGAAGCGTTGAATATTTGTTTACACACTCGATATGCTCTTTTATGCTGTCCTTTGTATAGTGAATCATAGGGTTTTTTAATATGTCTGTTGCCCCTTTGATATTCACACATTCGTGTATTTCCACGTCACCGAAGTTTCCGGCATGTTTGTTGAAAAGCCGCAGCTGCTTGTCGGGATAAACTTTGCCATAGCGCAGCCACTTGCCGTAATACATGTTTTTTCTTGCAATGAAAAAACCGCTTTTACCCGTGCCTGAATCTGGTAAAGATTTTATTTCGTCTATTAATTCATCAGTCATTATTTCGTCGGCATCAAGGCTTAAAATCCAGTCGTTTTTCGCTTTGGCAATGCCGAAATTTTTCTGTTTCGCATATCCTTGCCATTCGTTAAAATACACTTTAGCTCCGTACTGCTTCGCGATCTCTACCGTGTTATCCTCGCTCCCGCAGTCAATGACGATAATTTCATTCACCCATTTCAGGGAGCCAAGGCACTTTGCTATGATTTTTTCTTCATTTTTTGTAATTATTACCGCTGATATTTTTTGCATATTGTTCTTCGTTTATTAAGTCGCTTGTTTAGAGGTAAATACTTTTTGATCATATACATTATAACATTTTAGTTTTTTCTAATAAATTTGAATTTGCTTCTTGAGCTTAGTTTCATATATGTTCTTGTTTTTAATTTTTTTTACTTATGTATTATGCTAAAAGCATTTATCTAATTTTCTTTTTTTTGATTTGGTAGCTTTAGCTTGCGTAGACTTGTGATTAAAAAAACGCAGGCTATGCGGCTACCGGTTAGAAATTTGCCAATTAATGATTCTTATGGAGCTGTCTCAAATACTCGAATAAGTTTTTTTCAATTGCAAACGGCGTAGTAGCTTGGCAAATATTTTTTTATAATCACGCCTAATGTAAAAGCATCTATTGGTTTTAAGAAAAAATCGTTGAAACCAACTTTTTTGCAGGAATCTAATATTTCATCGGTCACGGTTGCGGTTAGCGCGATTATCGGCAAATTTTTATTTTTTGCACGTATTATTTCACACACTTCCATACCGTTTATATCAGGCAAACCGATATCAAGAATGATTAAATCGTATTGATCAAAGGTTTTAAGTGCTATTTTGCCTTTTTTAGTTACGTTGTAGGAACATCCAAGACGCTTAAGAAAATTTCTGCCTAAAAGTTGAAAGATAGCGTCGTCTTCAACTAATAAAATCCTTGGAATTGCTGTAGCTTGACAATTTTTTACCATAAAAATTTCTCAAAAAAAAATTTATAAAATTATAATAAATTTATCTGCCGTCGCAGAAAACCATGAGTGTAAATTCATGGATGAATGAGCGGATCTTTTCGCGATGAGCTTTGTGACATCGCGAAATGCTTTGGCGGATTTCGCTAAAGCCAATATACCACTGGCGTGAGCCAGTGGTGCTTCATGACAACATGATTATAATGCAACTTACTATTAATCACATATTTAACTTTTTGATAATATTATTTGTTGCCACAATAAATTATCTAGCTGACTATTTTTGATGTAAAGTAATTCTTTTAGTTTTTATCCAAAAAAATATGAAAAAATACTTAAGTTTTCTTGCTGAAGATCATATTTTTTTCGCGTAGATTAATACTCCGCCAATCTCTTTTTTTATTATCGCATTTAGTATCTCATCGTACCTGCGGCAAGCATTTTCATAAGCATCTTCCCCAAAATTTTTCTTGATTGCATTTTTTTGTGCATGAATTTTCGAAATCAATTTCGTATACCATAATTCAAATTTTTCAGTTAGATTGATTGTTTCTTGAAGTTGCCAGCCTGTACTTTTTAACAATTGTTCTATATTTTTTAAATCCACCGGAATAAAAGGATATTGCGCACTATCGTCACGGTAAATTGGATTGGATTCATTTTTTTCAGATAAATTCAGATAATCAGAGATTGCAATGGTAGCTCCATTTTTTGCCGTTATGTTCAAAGAAGATAATGATGCTTTTTGATTGCGAAAGCATAAAAAAGAACCAAAAAGGCATATTAAATCGAATTTGTTTTGAAATAATTCTCCTATTTTACACGCATCAGAAACGTGAAAATCGACATCTGGATATTTTCCTTTAGCGTAATTAATTGAAGCTTTTTCTATGTCAAAACCGGTAACCTTGCCCCAGCCATTTTTTTGAATGTAATAAGCAGTGCCTCCAAGTCCGCAAGCTGCATCGAGTATTTCCCTTGATTTGCTTTTGCCAAATTTATCCATTACCAAATGAATTGCTTCTTCTTCTCCTGCATGAGCGTAATCACCATTGCGAAGAAATGCTAAGATTTTTTTTCCTTTATATTCGCGGAAAGCTTTCATGTAAATCTCCAGTTCTGGGTTTATTGGTCGTAATTATAACCATAATTTTAAATTTATTTCTGTTGTAAATCATAAGGAAAATAGCCCGTATGAGTTTAGATATTTCTGTTTTTATTTATCAGCTTTTTGCTATTTTTGGGTATAAACTCATTTACATTAGAGTGTAAATAATTTAAAGTGGGAAATCATTAAAATCATAGTTGAAAATCTTTTTTTTAGATAATGACGGTATTGAACTATTTTTCAAACTGATGTGCTACTAATTTTGCCTATGACATTCTTTATGTAACCTTCATTTTTAAGAGTAAAAATTATATAATCTATCATTTTAGAGCAACAGAGCAACCGGGGAGTAATTGATGATTAAAAATAATTGTTTTGAATTAAGAACGATATTGTTTATTGATAGCTTACAACCGCAAATAACAAAGCTTATCGCGGCAAGCGATAAAGTTAACAAAGTATGTGATCCGACAGAATACGAGGCAGGCCTTGTAGTAGAAATTGCTCCTGCTATGGAAATTCATTCCCTTCTCGATGTTGCTTTAAAAAGAACAAGTGTTCGTTTGGGATGTTTTATGACTGAACGACGCTATGGTGTCATGTGTTTGCATCATGCAGACCAAGGCGAGGTTAAAGAGGCAGGGCGCGCGATTTTACAAGCGGTCAATTTAGAAGAAAATGATAGAGCCAAAGCGCTAATCCTGACAAATAAAATCATTCGCGCAGTTGAGCAGGATCACACAACTATGTTCAACAACATGGCAAGAGTAAGTAAAGTTAATGTTGGCGAGTCGGTTTTAATTATGGAAACTACTCCCGCCACATATTTGACAATAGCATGTAACGAAGCGCTTAAAGCGGCGCGTGTTAAATTAATTCACTTAGAACCGGTGGGAGCTTCGGGCCGATTAATTTTAAGCGGTTCTGAGTCTGAAATAGATTCAGCAGCACTTGCGGCGAAAGGAATTTTAGATAAACTCAATGAAATGCAAGTTAATAAAAGTGGCAGGCAATTAGGCTGATTAAAAGGCCTTTGGAGAAATAAAATTTTTTAATTCAAATTAGGGATAAAGAATATGACTGCACGCAATTTATTACGATATTTTACTTTGCTGGGGACGGGATTAGTTATCATGCCGCCTGCTTCTTACGCAATAGAAATAAATCTTTCGCCCGCAATAACCGGAGTTCAAGCGCAAGGGCAGGCGCAAGCGCAATCAGCTACAGGTGCGGGATTAGCAGCCATACAAAACGCGCCATCGCAATTGTTGGACGTTGCAACAGCAGCAGCTACGAGTTCTAAAACTTCCGGAACTGCCGCAACCGGAGCTGGCGGGGCATCGGCATCATCCGGCGAAACTTCCGCGCCTTCTGCAGCTTCGGCTATGATGCCTGCGAGATTACCTGAAAAGCCAAGCGTGGAAGTTGTTGGTGTAAACAAAGACAACTCTTATTCAAGTTATCCTGAAGGAATGGGGAATTATAATATAAATGCTCATCACGAAGATGAAGTTTTACCGGAGCAGTCTGATTATACTGCTGATGAATCGATACATGATGACGAAATTACCGACTCGCCTTTTGATGGGCTTTTCCTTGATGGAAGTTTGCTCTACGCTCATACGCACCCCCAGGATAAACAGAAAAACAACACAACCGGCGAAGAAAATACCTTTGGTGTTAATGAAGATGATTATACAATCGGAGTAGGTGCGGGTTATGCCTTTGTGTGGGGCAAGTTTTACTTAGGAACCGATGTTTACTTTAATTTTTTATCGTACGATGAGGGCGGTCAAAATACCACAATTAACGGTGTTGCAACTGAAATGGCGAAATTAAAATCAAATGGCGAGGCGGGTTTTGACTTGCGAATTGGTGGGCTTTTGACAAGAAGGGTTTTGCTATACGGTTCCATTGGAATTGATGTTGCACAATTCAAGGTAACGTCTGAAAGTTCTTCAGTTTTCGATTCGGGTGAAAATTCTAAAACGGTGTTTGGACTTGCTCCAGGTATCGGTTTGGAATATGCGTTGACGAAAAATTGGTTTATAACTTCACAACTGAAATATATTATTTTTCAGAAAATCAACGATGATTATACAAGACCTGGAACAACTCCGGAAAGCATTAACAATAAATACGATATTTCGAGGACGGAATTTAGAATAGGAGTTGATTACCATTTTGATTAGAGGCATTAAGTGGGCGATAAAAAAACATTCATTATTAACGAAATTGTAAAATACTCACAACGATTGGATCAAAAAGGATTTGGCGCAAATCACGATGGTAATATTAGCGCTCTATTTGAAAATACAATTTTAGCAACGCCAACTGCTGTAAGCAAAGGCAATGTTGTTGCCGATATAATTATAACATTAGATCAGGATGGCAAAAAAATTTCCGGAAATGGCAAATCATTTTCCGAAATCAAAATGCATTTAGCAGCTTATAAAAAAAGAGGCGATATAAGAGCCGTAGTTCATGCGCATCCTCCTTATGCAACGGCAAGAGGTTTGGCGCGACTTCCTTTGATTCCATCTCTGCCGGAAGCGATAGTTTCTCTTGGTGATGTGATTCCGGTTGCTGATTTTGCGATGCCTGGAACATCGGAAAATGACGCAATTATCTCGAAAATGGTCGCAAACTACGACGCTTTTATGATCGCGGGCAATGGTGTTTTAGCTGTTGGCGATAGTGTAGAACAAGCGTATTTGCGGCTGGAATTAGTTGAGCATTTAGTGAAAATTCATTTTCTTGCCGAAAAATTTGGTTCGCCAATGATCTTATCTCCTGAAGATATAAATTCACTTATGGAAAAGAGAAAAGCAGCAGGGCTTGGGCCAAAAACCTTAAGTCCTAAAACTGAAAATGAAAACATAAAAAAACCTTCTTTAGATGAATTGACAAAAATTATCACGGAAGAAATTTCTAACGCAATAAAAGAATAAATTTAAATAATGAGGAAAAAATAAAGATGAGAACACGAACACCGATAATTGCCGGTAACTGGAAAATGAACAATACCATTACTGATGGAGTTGAACTCGTAAAAGCAATTCACTTTGGATTGGGTCAATGTCCGCCGGATTCTGAAATTGTAGTTGCTCCACCTTTTACTGCGCTAAGCAAAGTTGCCGATTTTTTAAAAAATTCCTTTATAAAAGTTTCAGGGCAAGATATTTTTTGGGAGGAATCAGGCGCTTTTACTGGAGAAATTTCAGGTCAAATGTTAAAAGATGCCGGCGCTGATTACGTAATTATCGGGCATTCAGAGAGACGGCAATATTTTCACGAAACCGATGACACAGTAAACAAAAAAGTTAAAGCAGCAATTGCAAGCGAACTTATTCCTATAGTTTGTGTCGGTGAAACTTTAGCGCAGAGAGAAGCGCATCAAGTGCAGGAAGTGATAACCCACCAAATTGTCGAGGGGCTAAAAGAAATATCGCCGAATAATGTTGCAGCTTCAGTCATTGCTTATGAACCTGTTTGGGCGATAGGAACTGGAAAAACCGCATCAACTGCGCAAGCTGAAGAAGTACATATAATGATTCGCGGTTTGATTGCATTGCACTTTGGCCAAAATGCAGCAGATAAAATTAGAATTATTTATGGCGGCAGCGTTAAACCGTCAAATAGCAAGGAATTGCTTGCAGTTCCTGATATTGATGGTGCTTTAATTGGTGGTGCAAGTCTTAAAGCAAGTGAGTTTATTGAAATAATCAGGAGTTCCATTTAAATTTTTTTGCTAAAAAGAAAAAAATTGCTAAAAAATCGTAACATATTGATTTTATTAATATTTTTTATTGCATGTTTTTATTCACTTTCGTTTTATGAAAGTGAATAAACCNNAAAAACATGGTCGAAGGAGCAGAATATGTATTATTGCCTGGTGATCCTGGACGTGTTGAATCCTTAGCCAAAGTTTTTGATCCTAATGCAAAACATTTAGCAACGAATCGTGAACATAATTCATTTCTAGCGGATTTTCACGGGCAAAAGGTATTAGTTTGTTCCACAGGAATGGGCGCACCGTCTACGCTTATTGCCGTTGAAGAATTAGCGATGATTGGTTTGAAATATTTTCTGCGCGTTGGAACTTGCGGCGGCATTCAATCTTATACCAAAGTTGGAGATGTAATTATCAATAATGCGGCGGTTCGTTTGGAAGGCGCATCTTCACATTATGCTCCTATAGAATATCCGGCAGTTGCTTCTTTTGAGTTTACGCGCGATTTAGTTGAAGCAGCAAAAACTAATAAAGTTCCTTACCATGTAGGTATTGGCGCTTCATCAGATACATTTTGGCCCGGCCAGGAACGTTTAGATAATTATTCAGGATATTTATTGCGCCGTTTGCGTGGATCTTTAGAGGAATGGAAAGCTTTGAATGTTTTAAATTTTGAAATGGAAGCTTCTGCGGTTTTTGTGGTTTGTAACGTTTTTAAAT
>PLMI01000074.1 GCA_003142435.1 Coxiellaceae bacterium
GCGGGAGCAATGATAGGACGTGCTGGCATCGGACAACCTTGGTTCATAGCTAAATTAGTTGCAGAGTTAAACAATGAACCATTCACAACACCTTCGCCAAAAGAAATTAGCAAAACATTTTTAGAACAAATAGAACTTTTAATTAAGCTTTTGGGTAATGAAAAATTTGCAGTAATTCATGCTCGCAAACTTGCAAGCTGTTATGCACGAGGATTATCACAAAGAGCGGAATTTAGCCAAGCTGTAAACTCATGTGATAATTTAGCAGATTTAAAAAAAATTTGCGCNNCTTAGCAATGACTGCCATTGGTCTTGGATTACTCTGTACCAATGTTTATGCAATTGACAATCAAACAACTATGCAATCACAATCAATAGAAAACAAAAATCAAACTGAAGGCGAAAATTTCTTAGCTAAAAATAAAACTAAAAAAGGCGTTGTTACATTGCCGGATGGATTGCAATATAAAATTATAAAAAAAGGAACTGGAGCAATTCCAAGAGGAACTGACACAGTTGTCGTAAATTATACGGGAATCTTAATTGATGGGACGGAATTTGATAGTTCTTATAAACGGGGAGAACCAACGACATTTCCGGTAAACGCAGTAATACCAGGATGGACTGAGGCGCTTAAGTTAATGCCTGTCGGATCTACTTGGGAATTATATATCCCGGCAAATCTTGCTTATGGAAAAGAGGGAGCTTCTCCTGTGATAGGACCAAATCAGACATTGATTTTTAAAGTAGAGTTGCTAAGCATTTTGCAAAAGTTTTAGTGATGGAGTAAAATATTATAAATCTTTTATCTTTAAAGTTAGAATTTATTTAATTTCTTATTCAGGAGGATATCGTGCTTAAAAAAACTTTTATCATTTCATGTTTTATATTTCCTTGTTTAACATTAGCACAACCAGTTTGTAACACAGAAGACCAGTGTTTGATCTTAGCAAAACAAAACAATGTTGAAGCCCAGAGCGAGTTAGGCGAGCTTTATTACTCAAGCAAAAAAGGAATAACTGATCAGTATCAAAAGGCGCTAGATTGGTTTAATAAAGCAGCAACCGCTGGTAATGACAAAGCTCAATATTATTTGGGGCTGATGTATTATCAGGGCGAAGGGGTCAAAACTGACTATAACAAAGCAGTTGAATGGTTTACCAAAGCAGCAACAGCCGGTAATGACGAAGCTCAATATTATTTGGGTGTTTGTTACTATTATGGCAAAGGAGTAACAAAAGATTTGGTGGCTGCCAAAGACTGGTTTACAAAGGCTTATGACAAAGGAAATGAAAAAGCCAAAAAATATTTAGAGTCGTTAAAGGGTAATAAATAAGGTTTCAAAAAAATATTTAGTGTTTTGACCGCTCAATTTAATTAATGGGCGTAAAATAATAATTGCAGGAGCTCTTGGATTTGGACTTATTGCAGGCGCTTCTTATTCAATTGCAAAAGTGATGGTAGCTGTATTTGTTGTTTTGTTTATTATATCTGTGATCCTTTACATAATAAAAAGGTAATTGATTCTAACAGCTGGTAACTTTGGTCCAGTGGAAAAATAAAGGCATTTTGCGGAACACAAAATGCCTTTATTTTTTATGCCAAGTACATTAATTAGGAAAATATATCCTTATCTTCTCTTTTTAACGGTTTAATCTCTTTAACAAAATTAGCGTTGTCTATTTGATTATCATTATGGCGAGGAATCAAATTAGGAATAGTAATTTCCGGATAATCGACAGATGGTGGCGGTCCAAACTTGAGATTCTGGTTAAAAGACCCTTTAATAGTGCGCTTTTGAGTTTGAGATCGATGTGTATTTTGCTGTTGGGAACCACCGCCTCCTCTAGCTTGTTGTTGTCCACCAGTTTTTGCTGTTTCAGAAGTGCCCCTTTTTTCTTCATGGCGCCTTGGTTTTCCCTTCATATTCCTATTGTAGCGATGCTTCATTGGTCGCCTATTTTTATAGTAATTTTCTTTTCGCTTGGAAGGAGGAGTAATATTTTCAGAAATTTCTGTTTTTTTGCCGAAGATTTTCTTGAAAATTGTTTTTAATATACTGATTTCTTTCTCCGGCTGAGGTATGTTTCCTGCCTCAGCGCAAGGTTGCATCCCTGCTTTCGCAAAAGCTGATGCGTCAATAGCCGGCTTTTCAACAATAAGCTCATGCACCTCTTGTTTTTCGGGCATTTCCATTGGGGTTTCTTTAATGTATTTGTAGCTCGGCTCTACTTTTTCTCTTACCCCTGTATCGCCTTTGCGTAAACTTCGTATTTCATACTCAGGAGTCGCCAAATGCTGATTGGGTAAAATATAAACGCGTACTTCCTGGCTTTTTTCTATTGCCGCTAACATATCCTTTTTTTCATTCAAAAGGAAAGTTGCTAAATCAATAGGAACCTGTACGTTAATTTGCACTACTTTTTCCCTTGCTGCTTCTTCTTCGACCAAGTGCACAATTGAAGTTGCCAAAGATTCAATACTTCTGATTGAACCCTGTCCATCACAACGCGGACAAGTAATTTGCACTGCAGAACCAAGATGGGAACGCAGCCTTTGGCGTGACATTTCAAGCAACCCAAAAGAGGAAATCTTACCAACCTGCACTCTGGCACGATCATGCTGCAAAGCGTCCCGCAAACTCTGAGTAACTTCGTCCTGATTGCGGCGAATGGACATATCAATAAGATCGATAACGATCAATCCCCCAATGTCCCGCAAACGAAGCTGCCTTGCAATTTCTTTTGCTGCTTCCAAGTTAGTATTAAAAGCAGTTTCCTCAATGTCACTGCCACTTGTTGCTTTTGCCGAATTTACATCAATGCTAACCAAAGCTTCGGTATGGTCTATGACTATTGAACCACCGGATGGCAAGCGAACTTCGCGCTTGTGCAGTGTCTCTATCTGATTTTCGATTTGATATCTGCTAAATAGAGGAATTTTATCTTGATATAATTTAACTTTTTCAGCAAAATCGGGTTTAACTTGTTGGACGTAATCCCTTATTTTTTCAAATTCTTCAGGAGAATCTACGATAATTTCAGTAAGATCATGGCGAAGATAGTCTCTTATGGTTTTTACAACAGGATCTCCTTCCTGATAAATTAGAAAAGGTGCCTGGCGTGTTGCGCTTACCCTTGTAATTGCGCTCCACTGATTCAACAAAATGTTCAAGTCCCACTGCAACTCTTCAATTGATTTACCAATGCCGGCCGTACGTATAATAACTCCCATGTCTTCAGGAATTTGTAGCTGTGGTAATTTATCCTTAGCCTCATCACGCTCCTGGCCCTCGATTCTTCGCGAAATACCGCCAGCACGAGGATTATTCGGCATCAAAACAACGTATGCGCCCGGAATGCTTATAAAAGCAGTTAAAGCAGCGCCCTTGTTGCCGCGCTCTTCTTTTTCTACCTGAACGATTAACTCCTGCCCTTCATGCAAAACTTCTTTGATATTTACATTGGACAAATCGCCGGCAAAACCTGAAGAAAAATAAATTTTTGGAATTTCCTTAAGCGGTAAAAAACCTTGCCTTTCTGCGCCAAAATCCACAAATGCAGCCTCCAGGCTTGGCTCAATTCTTGTGATTTTGCCTTTGTAAATATTAGAGCGTTTTTGCTGTACTCCCGGATATTCAACAACAAAATCCGATAAAAACTTTCCCTTCAAAACCGCGATGCGCAGCTCATCCCTTTGAGCAGCATTTATTAACATCTTACTCAATTCAACCTTAGTCATTGTCTTAACCTAAAAAATCTTCATTTTCATTATCATACCGAATTAGCTTATTAAGGGGATAAAGTATTTCTTTTATTTGTAATCCCACGCTATTTTTCGTTTTTTATAAAAGTGGTATGACAGAAAATGCCTCTATGGAATAAAAGGCGTTGTTGAATAATTCATCGATCTGTTAATCGTAGGGGCGACGGCGGTCGCTCGCGAAACCATGAGCCAACTCGATATTAACGGGCGACCGCCGTTCGCCCCTACAAAAAATCAATATGTTAGCGATTTATTCAACAATGCCGGAATAAAAAACATGTAATAAAAAAATCCAATAAAATCAAATAGTTACGAAAAATAGATAATTTTTTCTATTTTCCCGTAAAATACATGTTTTGTTTATGGTCCATTGTCAATTTTTTAATTAAATTGCAGCAATAGTTTATTGTTTTTGAGTATATCAACACAAAAAATCAATGATTTATACTATACTGATTTAATAGAATTGTAATTGACCTAAATGCTCATTAGCATTATAACTTATTATAATACCAAGATTTCATAGGCACGACAACCTTTATTACCCATGCGACAACAAAAAGACAATATTGCCTTTGCAAAAGTATCTTTCATAACCGTTCCAAAAGACAGGGAGGGCCAAAGGATCGATAACTTTTTATTGAACCATTTAAAAAAAATACCTAAAAGCTGCATTTACAGAATATTGCGGTCGGGTGAAGTGCGCGTTAACAAAAAACGCTGTAAACCGCATTATAAAATTTTAGCAAACGACATTATCCGCCTGCCCCCTCTTTGGCAGGCTGGTTCAAAAGAACTTAAACCCACTGCAACAGCAACCAAATTATTGGCTAATCGAATAATTTACGAAGATGAATCACTGTTGATTTTAAACAAACCATCCGGCATGGCATCACATGGCGGCAGCGGCATCAACTTTGGCGTTATTGAAACTTTACGGGCAGAACGCCCCGATGAAACTTTAGAACTAGTTCATCGCCTTGACAAAGAAACATCGGGTTGCTTAATCATTGCAAAAAAACATAGCATTTTACGCCAATTGCATGAACTTCTTCGCGAGGGAAAAATCCACAAGAAGTATTTGCTTTTAGTTCGCGGACGATGGAACGGCAAAAGCAAAATTGTTGACGCGCCATTATTAAAAAATCAACTGGCAGGTGGCGAACGCAAAGTCAAAGTAAATGAAAAGGGCAAAGAAGCCATAACAAAATTTGTTCCACAAAAAATATTTGCCAATGCTTCACTTTTGGAAGCAACTCTTTATAGCGGCAAAACACATCAAATTAGAGTACACTCTGCTTATTTAGGTTTTCCAATCGCTCTTGACAACAAATACGGCGATTTTTTATTTAATAAGCAAATGCAAAAACTTGGCCTTAAACGTTTATTTTTGCATGCATTCGAATTAAAATTCAAATTGCCAAACAAAGATAAGGCGATTTTCGTTAAAGCTGAACTCGATTCCGAATTATCTTCGTTTTTAAATATTTTAAATCCGTAGAACATTACATTTACAACATAAAATTTACTATTATGAAAAAACTAACTTCAATTGCAGTAATCTCATTATTAATTTTATCATCGTCTGTTTTCGCAGATGTGCAATTTCCAACGACGTCAACAGCACTACAAACACCAAGTTTGCCTGCGAAAATCACAGCGGCAAGTAGCTCTAATCCCGCTTCGCCACAAAGCTTAGCACCCATGCTGCAAAAAGTTTTACCAGCTATTGTCAACGTCTCAGTCCGCGGAGAATTGCAACAGTCTTCGACAAAAAAAGGACGTATTGCTAACACAATGCCAAAGTTTGAGGACACAGCTTCAGGCGTAATTGTAGATGCAAACAAAGGTTATCTTATAACCAATGCACACGTTGTTAAAGACGGAAAACTAATTGTCATAACACTAAATGACTCCCGTCAATTTACTGCAAGAATAATAGGCTACGACCTGCCTTCTGATGTAGCAGTTTTACAAATCAATGCGAAACACTTAAATGCAATCGTTTTAGGCGATTCAGATAAAGTAAAAGTGGGGGATTTTGTTTCAGCAATTGGTAACCCTTTTGGCTTACAGCAAACTGTAACTTATGGCGTTGTCAGCGGTTTAGAACGCAGTAATTTAGGCATCGAAGGCTTTGAAAACTTCATACAAACAGATGCGTCACTAAATCCCGGAAATTCCGGCGGAGCTCTGGTTAATATGAACGGTGAACTAATCGGCATCAATACGGCACTCATAACTGCGGCACCTATTGCTGGAAATATCGGCGTTGGATTATCCATTCCAAGCAACATGGCAAAAAGCGTTACGGACCAGCTTATTAAGTATGGAAAGGTCGAACGTGGAGCTCTCGGCGTCTTAATTCAAAATATAACACCCTCGCTAAAAGACGTTATGAACCTGCCAAGCACGGAAGGCTGCTTGATTTCCGAAGTATTTCCAAATACTCCTGCTGCCGAGGCAGGGCTTATGAGTAAAGACGTCATCGTAAGCATAATGGGAAAACCAATTCACTCTGCAAGCCAAGTTACTATGTTTATAAGTTTGCTCAGGGTAAATTCCAAAGTTGATATACAAATCTTAAGAGACGGCAAAATCATTAATAAAACTGCTGTCATCACAAAAATTGAGACATTGCAAAAAAATGCCCAGCTGAACCAGAACACGCTCTTAAGCGACCTGCAATTAAGGGATTTTAATGAGCTGATAAATGGCGAACAAGTAAAAGGAGTTGAAGTTATTTACGCGAGCTATATGAGTAGTGCATTTACTTCCGGCATAAGAAGCAAAGACATAATAATTTCTGCAGCCAATAAACCAATAAGCTCCATTGAAGAATTACAAAAAATAGCTGCACAAAATCCAACACAATTGTTGTTGGAAATCAAACGCAGTTACGGTGGAAATTTATTTTTGGTTTTGGAAAAATAATTTATAATCGGCAGCCGCAAACTTCAGCCTGCGGCTACCGAAAATAAAGCACCTAACTTTTCGGTGCATTTTCCTGCAACGGACCCATTATATCTGAGGTAGGACTCGTTGATGCCGGAGGAGGCGGCGCAGCAGAAGAAGTTGGAGCCTGTTGAGCGCATGCAGAATCACTTGTGTTCACAAAACAGTAAATCTTCTTGGCAATATTTGTCGTAGTGGACTTATCAAACATAGCTGTAAAAGAGCTGGTTTGTAGTCCGCTTATCGCTTGCATTACTGCCATAGCTTCATTTTGTTTACGAATTAAATATAAATCGTGGTGAATTTCTGCTAACAAAAATAAACTTTCACGTTCGACTACCGACGGAGGAGCCGACTGCATTTGCTGGTAATAAGAATTGGGTGAGTCATTTTTAAGACGCATTGTAGCTTCTGCATAATCCTGTTGTGCGGCGCTCGGATTTCCATCGTAGCTAACCCTATCTTGATAAGCGGCAGCAATAACGTTCATGAAAGTTGTTCTTGCAATAATAGCCTTATTGTAACTACCAACGTATTTAGCATAATTATTGTCGCTTTTAAGACTATCTTTCAAACTCTTCAAGGTTGAAGAATCTTTAATAACAATATGCGATGTAAATTCATTTGTTTTTGGCGAATATGGAACCACAAAGTCATTGCTGATATTGATAACTTGCGGAGGCGGAGATAAAGTCTCCAAGTTGTTGATAAAACGCTGTACGCTCGTCAATTGATCAGAACTATATTGATTTGGCATCAATAAGGCACCAACGTCATACTGCGGTGCAATACCGGGAACTTCTTGCGGGAAAGTGGTGGTAGTCTTAAACACGTCTTTATAGCCTGAAATTGACTTAACCGCTGAATCACTTTGTAGAATATCAATACTTTGTTTTACTAAATTTTTTGCATCCTGAACTTTTATTTCTTCTCCAGTAAAATAATAATGAACAAGATTGGTAGCAGTATTTCTTGTGGCGTTTTCTACTCCGCTATTGGTATTAATAATGCCGCTATTTGCCGTTGAAACATTGGGAAGATAAGGATCGACGGCATAAATTGTATCGGCAACAAAACTGATGGTCTTATTGTATAAATCTGTAAGAAAAGCAATCAATCTTGCAATGCCATCGCCTCCTTGTGCAAAACCTGGTGAAGCATAACCGCATAATAAAATAAAAAGTAAAGCACTAATTTTAACTATTTTGATTTTTTTCATAACAAAACCTCAAATTTACGCAATTCTCTTATTTAAAAATATTAACATGTTGATCGCTTGGGGCAGCTTCGCCTGTCTGATCCTCCGCCGCAGCGGGTCGCTTTCCAACTGGAGGAGCTTGCAACTTTTGCCAGGGCGTTTTATAAGGAGTATAAATTTCCGGCGCATTTGCTCCCTGCACATTTGCCCCCTGATTCCCTGCATTAGCTGAACTTTCCATCGCAGGCTGCTGTACTTGAGCTTGTTGATTTTGTGTCTCTAAAGAAGGCGATTGCCCTGGCGTGGCTCCCTCTTGTGGAATGGAAACTGCAGGAGGAGCTGTAACAGAATATTTATTTATTACGCCTTGTTTCGCTTCTTCAGCAGTACTAATTCCTTTTTTACAAGCTGCTTGCTCCTCGGAATTTTGATATTTGCTGCAAACATCCTGTGAGGCAGAATAAGATACTTGTGCAAACAAAAGTGAACACAAAAAAGATGCGACTATTAAAAGCTTGCCACCTTTTAATTTAAATTTATTCATGGATGCTTTCCTCTAGAATTTTTAAAACCATTTCTAACCTTTCAGGAGAAAAAACCCTTGAAAGCAATCTCAGCCTTTCAAAGATGACGTTTCTTTTTAAAAAAAGACCAGGTGCATCATTTGGTGATTTGCTTGAATTTTCTGCCTGCATCAAAAGTTTAGATGCAGCTCCTGGATATGCTGTATCTAAAGTTTGCATCAAAAGCAATTTACGTGTTGCCTTAAGATACGCGGCCACGGCAATGATTTTATCTTCTTGTTGCAGTTCAATATAACCTATGTTCTCTAAAGCTTCTCCTAATTTAACCATTGCTTCTTCTAGTTGCGGATCACCATCGAGCGTCCAATCCTCAACGCTTTCCATAAAAGAAACAACGCGATAAACAGAAGGCTCAATGTAATCTGCCCAATAAGTATGGGCCATTTCTAAAGATAAATCTGCCATAATTTTGCTCGAGAAAAATTTAATCTAAGTATACTACAAAGCAACAATAGCAACAATTTCTGCTGAGAAAGAATATGTTTACAATATGCGTTAATCAGCCCTTCCAGACAAGGCATTACGGTATTGTTTTTTAGTTTTTCCTATGTGAACATTTAAACTTTAAAAAGAAAATGACTGGCTTTTTCAAAATACTTTATTTTGGAAAAACTCAACTAAATAGTTTTTTTATGCGGAATGGTTTAAACTATGGCTATTATGGCAGCAATAAGAGTTACATTTGATACTTTAAATTTCGTAAAACGACTAGAGGCGGCAGGAGAAAAACCTGAAATCGCAGAGGTACAAGCGCAACTTCAAGCAGAATTACAAGCACAAATATTAGAAAAACAAGAACAAGCTGAACGGCAATTTCTTGATAAACTTGCTCAATATCAGCCTGTTCTCGATGAGATAAAAATTAACAAGGATCAATTTGCCACCAAAAGCGATATATTTAGCTTGGGAAACAGAATCGACAAACTTGAAAATACAATAGACGCACTTGATAACAAATTTACAAGCAAGTTCGACAGCTTGCGCCATGAGCTGATCGTCAAACTCGGCGGCATTGCAGTTGCCTACACAACTGTCCTTGGCGTATTAATTACTTTTGTTTGTCATCGATAATTATTACTTGTTATTGAATAATTCATATTTTCTCTTTACCCAAAAGTGAATAAAAACATGCAATAAAAAACTTTAGTATAATCAAATACTTACAAAAAATGCATAAAAATTCACCGGGGTAGTGCTATTGAGGGATTGTTCAATTTTGCTTTACGAAAAAATTCGTTAGATTTTGCTTGATCATTTAACTTAAGAGCAGCAAGCCCTGCATTTTTATAAGCATTTGCCAGCGATAAATAATTTGGATCTTTTGTCGCTAAAACAAAGTAATTCATCGCCTCAGAAAATCGATTACGACGATAAAGATAAGTACCATAATTATTTTGCGAAGCTCCTATTCCAACTCCATTACGCAAAGATAAATCAATTGCCCGTAAATAATAGCGTTCGGCATCTTTTAAATTCCCGGTTCGCTCTAAAAAATATGCCATCGCGTCATTTGCTGCGCAATCTTTCGGATTTTGTTTAAGCGCTAATAATAATTTTTCCTTGGCTTCTTCAATATTGCCACTTTGCAGATAATAAAGCCCTAGATTAGTATTTATGAAAGCAGCAGCGATTTGTTTTTGATCTTCCTGGCTGGCGCATGAACATAAAAAACAAATTACAACAGCAAGAAAAAATTTGCGGGATCTGATAAAAAAATTCTTACAATTTTGCACTTTGTTCACAGGTATTTTTTAATTAGTTTTAAAGTTTACCTGTTCAATGACACATCAAACAATACCGTATTTCGTAATAATTATAAGATCTCTAAAACAACAATATTACAAATTATAATAATTTTTCTCGTATTTTTTCCTCAACGCATTCTATTCTTTCCTGTAATTGTATTGATTTTTCTTTTTCCATAGGTCCAAAATCTATTTCTTCAAAATTTTTAATTAATTTTTTATAGGCACTATTGATCAACTTTATCATTTCTTTAATATTTTTTTCTTGGAAAAATGCAATAATTTCAGCGTAATCCAAGAAAATAATCTCAAAAGAATATAATGCCGTTCTATTAGAACATAATTATTTTTTAGATTATCTACAATTGCAGTTATTTCTATTTTTAAATCTTCCTGATTAAATGTTGTAAATGCATTTTTTAACCATAAAATATTGATTCTTAAAAACTCAGCATACTTATAAGTATCATCTTCGAGTGTTTTTATCCAACTAGAAAGTTCATTTTCTTTAAAACCAGCTTCATGAAATACCATCCAAATAGTTTCCTTTTTAAAATTCATGATATTGATTTTACTGTCTATATTCTTCAAGGCATTATCAATATTTATAATTAAATCCTCTTTTATAACTATAACTGCTGTATCTTTAAATCGCTTTCAATATGACATTCTCTATATCCATTGAATATGCCGCAAAGTGGGTGATCACGATATTTTGGGTCTAGCTTATTGCCATTCACTAAAAGAGTCATTACCTTTTTCAATCTATCGAGATTTTTTCCTCGTTTTTCCGCTAGTTTGCAATCTTTTAGAAAGACGTTTTTGCTTTTTATCTTCAGCACTCGTTAACTCCAATTTTGAAAATAGATCATCAACGTTTTTATATTCAACTAATCCTATGCCTTTTTCTGTTTCTTCAATAGCTCGCATAGTTTCTTCGTTTGGAATTTTAAACTGAAAAGGTATACTTTTAGTTAGCTTGATTTGGATTAAAAGCGCGTTAATAGTTTCTGACATATTAAGACCTAATTCATGCAGTATTTTTTCTGCATTGTGTTTTAATTCAGAGTTCACTCGTGCTTTTACTATAGAATTTTTATGTGTATCTGTTCGCATAATTATGACCTTTTGTTGTTTGTGGGCACATTACGACCACAAATTAATTATATCATATTTTATAATAAAATTCCTATATAGAATAAAAAAGTCTTATCGGAAAATATGAACTTTTCATAAATATTACTAATGTATATAAAAAAACTATTGTTTTTCAATTCCCGCAAGCTGGCCGCACGCTGCCGCAATATCAGCGCCCCTTTTTTTGCGCGTAATCGTGTTAAAACCGCCTGCCAATAAAATATCGCGAAATTTGTCGATTTGCTCCTGGTTTGGCGCTTTATATTTACTTTTCACATCCAGCTCATTGCACGGAATTAAATTGATCTTGCACGGGATGCCTTGTAACAAGCGCACTAACTTTTTAGCACAATCGAGAGAATCATTAACCCCTGCAATCATAATATATTCAAAGGTAATTTTGCGGCGCGGGTCTTTGTAATAATGCCTGCAAACTTCGATGAGTCCTTTTAAAGGATATTTTTTATTTATGGGCATCAACTTATTGCGCAACTCGTCATTTGGCGCATGCAATGATATCGCTAACGAAGCATTGGTGACTTCGCGCAATTGCTTTATTTGCGGCACTAAACCGGCGGTGCTTATAGTAACTCTATATTTTGACAGCCCATAAGCATTATCATCTAACATTAAATTAACTGCCTTTACAACATTGTCAAAATTGAGCAATGGCTCGCCCATTCCCATAATTACAACGTTAGTAACCTGATAATCCTTTTTAGCCAGCCATAATTGGCCAATAATTTCTCCAAGCGTTAAATTACGAATAAATCCTTTTTTACCTGTTGCACAAAAATCACACGCCAAAGGGCAGCCAACTTGAGTTGAAACACATAATGTGCCCCTATCCTCTTCCGGAATAAAAACGGTTTCGATACAAGCACCGTCCTGCAATTTCAACAGCCATTTTACGGTTCCATCACGAGAAATTTGTGTGGTCACAATTTCCGGAAAAATAATTTCAGCATTTTCAGAAAGGAAAACACGCAAAGATTTGCTTAAATTTGACATTAAGGCAAAATCAGTTACGCGCTTTTGATGAATCCATTTGAGAATTTGCATTGCCCGAAATGCCTTTTCATTGCATTTTACTAAATAATCGGCAAGATCTTCAAAGGAGTAATTTAACAGGTTAATTTTCTTATTATGGTCAGTCGACATTTCTACTTATTATATATTTCTATTGGAGAAAAAAAGAACTCTATTTCCTCTTTTGCAGTATCTGAACCATCGGAGCCATGAACTACGTTCTCTGTCACCGAAGTTGCAAAATCATAGCGAATAGTTCCTATCGCAGCTTTTCTAGGATCAGTCGCACCCATAATTTCCCTATTTTTGGCAATAGCATTCTCCCCCTGCAAAACTTGTACCATAATTGGGCCACTTGTCATAAACTCGATTAAATCAGCGAAAAAAGCTTTGCCATCATGCACGTGATAAAAAGATTCAGCTTCTTCTCTTGCTAAGCGCATCATTTTGGAAGCGACAATGCGAAGGCCATTAATTTCAAAGCGTTTATAGATTTCACCAATAATGTTTTTCCTGACGCCGTCTGGTTTTATAATAGATAATGTTTGTTCGATAGGCATAAAATACTCCAAATTTATGTATCGCAAAAAAATGCGACTATTAATTTTTATTTACATTTTTGCATAGCCAAAGCTAATTTATAAACTTCATTTTTATTAGCGCCGGTTATTTTTGCTGTAATTTCTACAGTTTTTTTTGTTGTTAATACCGGCAACAAAATCGATAAAATCCTCTCAACATTTGATGTAATTGCTTTTTTATCTTCTAAAATACCCCGCACCAATACTACAAATTCGCCTTTTTGCTGATTGCTGCCACTTTCTAACCAAATTTTTATGTCCTTAAGCGAGCCTCCGCGAATCGTCTCAAACATCTTAGTCAATTCGCGTGCAATCACAACAGAGCGGTCTTCACCGAGGATTTCTATCATAGCATTGATTAGCTTGGAAATGCGATGAGGAGCTTCGTAAATAATCAAAGTTCTTTTTTCACTTTTAAGCTCTAAAAGTTTTTGCCGCAGGGCTTCTATTTTTACCGGCAAAAATCCTTCAAAAATGAACTTATCTGTTGGCAATCCTGATGCGCAAAGCGCAGTGATCAAAGCAGAAGGGCCAGGAATTGGCACGACTTTGATATTTGACTCGCGCGCTTTTTGCACTAATAAATATCCAGGATCGCTGATTAAAGGAGTTCCGGCGTCAGAAATAAGAGCGAGACTTTCACCTTGCAATAAATGCTGCAACAATAATTCGCTGCGCTTACTTTCATTGTAATTATGCAAAGAAATTACCTTGGTATTTATGCCATAGTGCTGCAATAATTTTTTGCTATGGCGCGTATCTTCCGCGGCAATCAATGAGGCTTCTTTTAGGACTTTTACAGCGCGAAAAGTTATATCCTCAAGATTGCCTATAGGAGTTGCTACGATAAATAATGTGCCTGAAATTAACTCTGACATACACCTCAAATTATAAGGTAAAAGTTGTTTATTTGTTATAACACATTTTGCGCAACAACAAAATACTCAATTATGAGCGTTTGTTTATTAACCTGAATTCGGCATAAGAATTTAACAACGTATTGAAAAAAAGTAAATAAATACCCGCGTTTTTTGCGGCACAATAAAAGCTACGAAGTAGCCTAAATTGCAACAGCCCAGGGTGTAGTTCACGTGTTTTTCGTGAACAAGCCCTGGGTCGAAAGAGCGCGGAATGTTTCTAAGCTCTGTAAGAGCGAAATAATTATATCGAGTTGAGGTTAACATACAGAAACATTAACAGCCAACCCTCCAAGCGAAGTCTCCTTGTAGCGATTTTGCATGTCCTTTCCTGTTTGTAACATTGTAGCAATTACTTCATCAAGTGAAACTTTATGTTCTTCTCCTTCTATCAAAGCAAGCGTTGCAGCGTTAATTGCTTTTCCGGAAGCGATAGCGTTTCGTTCAATACATGGAATCTGCACAAGACCTGCGACAGGGTCACATGTCAACCCTAAGTTGTGCTCCATGGCTATTTCCGCTGCTTTTTCTATTTGCAGATTATTTCCACCAAGTACAGATGCAAGAGCTCCGGCAGCCATCGAACAAGCAACCCCTACTTCGCCCTGACAACCAACTTCTGCGCCCGATATAGAAGCGTTAACTTTGTAAAGAATGGCAATTGCGCCTGCCGTTGTAAAAAAAGTTATAATGTCTTCATCAGTCGCACTAACATCACAAAACTCTTTAAAATATTGCAAAGTTGCCGGAATTACACCAGCTGCTCCATTTGTAGGCGCGGTTACAATTCGGCCTCCCGCAGCATTTTCTTCAGCGACCGCCAAGGCGTAAGCATCAACGCAACTCATAATAAAAATATGCCGCGGCAAAGTGTTTTTCTTCTGTTGCAAATTTTCATATAAATCGGCGGCTCTTCGTTTAACATGCAAAGGCCCTTCAAGAATGCCTTTCGTTGTGCAACCTCTCTTTATACAATCTGCCATGATTGCTGCAAGCTTAAGTAAAGCTGCCTTTGTTTCTTCTTCGGTTCGCCATGCGGTTTCATTTGCAAGGATGATTTGCTTAATTGACATTTTATTTCGCGCACATTGTTCCCACAATTCTTTGGCCGATTTGAAAGGGTATTTTAATTGGCGAGCTTCTGCTTTGGCGAAAAAATCCTCTTCTGTTACAACAAATCCTCCGCCAATTGAATAATAAACCTGAGTTTGCAAAATTGCACCATTTACATCGCGTGCTGTAAATCTCATGCCATTGGTATGCAAAGGTAAAACTTCATTGCGATGCCACAATAAATTTTTTTCAGGGTCAAAATCAATTTCTTGTTTGCCAAAAATAATGATCTTTTTTTCTTCCCGAATTTTTTGAATTATTATTTTGACATTTTCTATAACCAAAGTCTCCGGCAAATCACCAGTCAACCCTAGAAAAACAGCCTGATCAGTCATGTGGCCTTTACCCGTCAACGCCAAAGAACCAAACAGGTCAACAGTAATGCTTTTTACTTGAGATAAAATATTTTTCTGCAAAAGAAGATCAACAAATTTATGCGCCGCTTTCATCGGGCCTGCTGTATGAGAACTGGAGGGACCTACACTTACTGCAAATATATCTAATATACTTATGGACATAATAAAGTTGCAAAAATAAAAAATATGTAATTGATCATGGTTGCATAATCACAAAGTATCAAAGTATCTCAGTAGGGCATGTCACCAATTCGCTGAACTTGAGGGAAAAGCAGCGATTTGTGAGCACCGCAACGCAGCATATGTTGGGAATATGTGAGTAGCGGAGCGCAAGAAATCGCTGCTTTTCACCAAGTTTCAGTAGAATTGAGACATGCCCTACTTGGTTCCAAACATGCGATCGCCCGCATCTCCAAGGCCTGGCAAGATGTAGCCTTTGGAGTTTAGTTTACGGTCAATAGCAGCACAAATTACCGTAATATCGGGATGTTTTTTGAAAATTTTTTCAATGCCTTCAGGAGCGGCAACAATGCATGCAAAAGTAATTTTACGCACTCCCTCTTCTTTCAGCCTCTCAATTGCAACAAGCGCTGAACCGCCGGTCGCGAGCATTGGATCGCAAATGTAAAATTGCCTGTCTTTGCTGTGCGGTGGAATTTTAAAATAATATTGCGTCGGCTTTAACGTTTTTTCATCGCGATATAAACCAATGTGAGCAACTCTGGCGGAAGGCATAAGCGTCAAAAAGCCATCAACCATCACAATACCGGCACGCAAAATAGTTAAAATAACCGGTTTTTTTCCGGATAACACCGGCGCCTCAAAACTTTCCAGTGGAGTATGGATAAGTTGTGTTGTCAGAGGTAAATTTATTGTAGCTTCATATGCAAGAAGCATGCTTATTTCTTTAGTTAACTCTTTAAACTCTTTAGTGTATGTATTTTTGTCGCGTAAAATCGATAATTTATGTTTTAGCAAAGGATGTGTTACTTCATAACAATTGGTATAAATTTGATTTTGTTTAATTGGCATTAGAAGTCACCAGTTTAAAATTAACAGCTTGTGCACCCTGCAAATCCCAGGGACGAGAATAAATCAAAGTTATATTTGTAGTTTGCGGAACCACGAACCCATTTGGTTTCACCATAAACGTCCATTTTTCATATCCGGGAGCACCAACTAATGTTGTTTTGCCCGAATAAAATTTCTTGCCAACAGGTTTTATTATTTCAGAATCATAAGATTTCAATGCCCAGGAATATCCTGTCGTAGGATTAGATTGCAGAATTAATGAAAATACCGGCGATCTTTTTTGCACTACAATAGGCTTTTGCGGATCTGAAGGAATTATTTTTGCTGTACCGCTTTTTTTCGCTTGATTCTCGGGAAAAATAGCAGCCGAAGAATTCGCACTTGTAACTATGCTTTCAGTTTTAGTCACTTCTTCTGTTTGCATATCAGAAGTAACATCCTGATCTTTCAATTTAGAAGCGAAAGAAAAAGTGGTAAAAAAACATATTGCGGCAGCTAAAAACAAAAGAAAATAGAATTTGTACTTTTTCATTTACGTGACCTGTTTCAAAAAACAAAATTATCGACAAAATCTGAATAAAGGTACTGTTGAATAATTCGTATTTATACTTTTTTTGATTTGGTAGCCGCAGGCTAAAGCCTGCGTTTTCTTAATCTCAATTCTGCGCAGGCTAAAGCCTGCGGCTACCGATTAAAAATTTACAAATTAATTTTGTTGTACAAAATATAAAAATAGGAATTATTCAACAACCCTCCGTCGCTAAAGCTACGGCGAGTTATTCGCCTTAAGGCGAATAAAACATGTAATAAAAAAATGCAGTAAAATCAAATACTTACAAAAAACATGTAAAAAACACTTAAATTATTTATTTTTTGACTGGTCTTCGTTAAAACTTGCGACCTTATCGCGCAAATACACTGGAAGCGCTGCATGCCAATCACTGTAACTACCTTTAGAATATGCCAAAAGTGCAAGTTTCGCAATATATATTGCGCGCGGAAAAAGATCGTGTTTAATCTCAATGCCACTAGGACAATTTTTCAGCACAACATCACGATAAATATCCCATGCATTGCCAACACCAAACCATTTTTCGTCTGGCTTTTTTTCAGGAAAAACAATTTCTTCCGGCTTTACTAAAATATCAGCAACAACTGGCGACAAAATTCCTTCAGTATTGCGCTGATAAACTGCCCAGTAAACTTCGTCAATTCTCGCGTCCATACCAACAAAGACAGAGGTGCTATTGGGATTTATTTCAAAAGCCTCAAGCGCTATTGCTGCAAGAGATGAAATTGACACAACATTTAATTTTGCACCATAAGCAATTCCCTGAACAACGCTCGCTGCAAATCTAATGCTGGTAAAACTTCCGGGTCCGCAACCAAAAGCAATAAAATCAAGATCCACAAGTTTAATTTTTGCCTCTCGAAGCATTTTATCTAAGGCGGGCAAAAGAAATTGTGAATGCGTTTTCGGCGTGAATTCACAAATTTCCGTTATTTCTTCGTCAATTTGCAGTGCTAATGAGCTGTGTTCAAAAGATGTGTCAATGCTCAAAGATTTCATTTTCTAAAAATCTATGTTTTTTTACAGTTTTATCAATTTCCTGCAGGCAAAGCAAAAGTCGTTCCATTAAATGAAGCGGCATTGAATTAGGACCATCGCACAGCGCTTTGTCCGGGTCGGGATGTGTTTCTAAATAAATTCCGGAAATGCCAACGGCAACCGCAGCTCTTGCCAAGACCGGAATTTGTTCGCGCAAACCACCAGTCGAAATTCCAAGACCGCCCGGCAACTGCACTGAATGCCCTGCATCGAAAATAACAGGACAACCGGTTTCACGCATAATCGCTAAAGACCTCATGTCAACGACTAAATTATTATAACCAAAAGTGTAACCTCGTTCACAAACCATAATATCC
>PLMI01000116.1 GCA_003142435.1 Coxiellaceae bacterium
TCTTATGTCGAACTGAGGTTATCAAAGAAGGAAATGCGGAATGCTTGCTATTGTCAACAGATTGCTATATTTGGGATGTAATTGAAGTGCAAGAAAAAATACAAATACCTGTCTATCTTCCTGATGATAGAGAGAAAAGACAGGCAAGTGCGGTGGATTGCACAGTAGATGCGATGACTTTCTGCAAAGACGCAACAAGATTAGATAGCAATGGCAACTTTCTGCTTTTGAACTATGGGCTGATTGCACATCTTGAAAAAAATAGAGATACTCGTGAATGGCGGAGGACTAACAGTCTAGTCAAAATTACAAGATTGCCTGCAATGCTATTAAAAGGTGCGCAAATAGAGAAGTACATCCAATATAATTTGGGTGATGCACGAGAAGATCAAACGGCTGTTCCTACCACAAGAAAGCAAAAAACATTGCATGATGTCAGAAGGTTAGTTCCTGTCACTTTGTTTAAATGCAAAGATTACAGGCGAGGTAGCTCATGCGTTAATACTGAAGTGCAAAGTTATTTACCCGGAAAAAGCCACAAATATGAAGGGATAATACGTGATAAACATCTTCCTATAGAATCTGACCAGGGAAGAAAGCAGTATTTAGATATTTTTGTAACTTTTTTCTACTCAGCTTTACAAATTGATGATCAAAATGCAACTGTGTGTATAGAGATAGCGTCAGAATTAGTCACGCATAATCGGGAAATGTTGTCAGAAAGCTTAGAGTTGGCCTTGTCAAGGTCCCTTGCCTTGAATATGAAGGAGACAAATATGCCTTCAATCATTATTAAATTAGCAGATACATTTCCAGAAGTTTTAAGTTCTAAGGTAATTGATGATTATTATAAAAAATCAGTTGCAATAATGAAGCCGGAGATAGGAGTCAAGTCTTGAATTATGAATTAATAGCTTTAATTTTAAATGCAGATTTTCTACACCACGGCCATTAAAAATTTAGTATGCTGGCTAAGTCGAGATTTGCCTCTTTTTTTCTTAGCGAAAAGGATGGGTCCTCTCAGGGACCTGATTTGGGAGTTGAGCAGCAAAACTAGTGGCATAGTCATATAATTCACTAGCTATTTCTGTTTGAAGTCTTAGATAAAAGGCATAGTCCCGTTCATTTACATTTGGTTGTGGCATAGTACTCATTATTTTAAACACAAAGTCTTTGCATGATTTCGGGCTAACGTCGCTTTTATAATTCAAATGGTATTCTGGCAAAATAATTAATGCTATTATTTTAGCTGTTATTTTAGTGCTCATTTCTGTAGCAATTCTATCAATCTTTTTAAATTCTTTTAGCATAAAAGGTAAGCGAGTTTCCATGAGATCTGAAGGCAATACATTACTTGTGTATCCTGCTGCTATGGCTATCATCGTAGCAAAAGTTGGAAAAAATCTGTTAATTAATTTAATAAAGAAAAATGCTGAATCATGAGCAAGCTCACGTGGATTTATGGCTGCTAGTAATAATGGGTGTGCATAACCTCGACCGAGTAATTTATGTAGCTCCAGAGCAAGTTCACCAAAGCACAATTTACTACATTGGATATCGTAAATGTAATCTGCATTTTCTATTATTTTGATTACATTTTCGATGCTAACTTCATCTGTAAAACTAAGTTTAACTAATCTGAAAGCTGCCTTCGGGTTGGAGCTTTTTTTTGCTTGGAGATTTTTGTTTCACAGGTGCGAATTTTTCTATTTCTTGCGTTTTTTGGCTTAAAAAAGAACTCTCATCTTCTTCAGGTGTGCCTACATGACTTTGCTTGTCGTGCTCTTTTTGTGGTAATTTGTCATTTGTTGAGGACTCTACGGGAGGTTCTTTTTCCACAAGAATTTCTTTTTCTTTGGTGGCAGATATTTGCTGAGTAATTGCTTGAAAAAATTTTTCATAATCCTTAGGTGCTAGTCGTGATTTTATTTCCTCTTGGGTTTTTCTCAGTATTGTTTCTGCAACTTCAGGCGTATCTCTATAGCATGTGATTACAGATTTTTGAAATCCTAAAAAAGCCTCGCTAATTTTTGTAAAATTTATCTCGTTTGACGATGGATGAGGGTTGAAATACGGTATTTCCCAGGGTTGGTCAATGCCGCAACAAGGTTCTTTGATAAGACGGGTGCTCTCTAGTATTGCCATATTTTTCACCATTTTATTATTATATTTTTTCACTTTTGTGAAAATTTATTATACTATATTAATGTTATATTATTACATTAAGGTTATGTATTATAACAACTTTACGGTTAATAAAATAAATGTTATTTTAATAAATCCACCGGTTTAAGCTAATGGAAGCCTGGTTTAATGTGTCGCTAAAGCTATGGTTTTATATGTTGAAGATGTCGAGCAGGATCCGCGAGACATTGATCATTGCCAAATTTTTCATGGCAAAGGGCATGGCAATTAATAATTAAGGAAAAACGATTATGATTACTAAAATTTTTAGCAAACATCCCATCCGTTGTTTGATTTTATTAGGACTATTGGTAACCTGTACTATAAGCTTCGCTAAAACAGACAATATCGAAAATAGCGTTGAAAATACTTATCGAAATTGGTGTGACGCAGTTGGTTTAAGTAAAGGAAATCCTGACAATATGGTGAAGTTTTATGCGCCAGATGCTGTATTGGTTCCCACGTTATCTCCAAAAATATTAATTAACCGCAAACATGGTTTGGATGATTATTTTACTGCTTTTACCAGCAAAAAAAATATCCAATGTAAAACTAACAAAATCATGATTCAGTCTTTTGGAGATATCGCAATCAGTAACGGCTTATATACTTTTACTTACATAAATAAAAACGGCAACCAGGAAACACTGCCAGCCCGTTTTACTTTTGTATATAAAAAATATGGTGATAGCTGGTTGGTTGTCAGCCATCATTCTTCTTTAGTTCCATCACCTTGATTTTGACTACTTACAGGTTACTAACTAAACTAAATGTGAATTTTTTTGTGTCTCATTTGTTTATTCAAATTACAAATTTTTTAATTCTTTTGGTCACTCACTCAGATGGTCACTCACTCAGAGTCAAGAGGGCCAGTGACCACACAGTCTAATGCCTGTAAAAATTTATTCTGATTTTCTTTAAAGATATCTTTAGCTATTTCACGATAATATTTAATACCATTGCTAATATTTTCTTTCACTTCATTAAGTTTTTGCGTTGAGCGTGAAGGAAGTCCCTGGTTATTTTTCTTAATATCTTCAAGTAATAATTTAATTTGTAATTTAAGTTCAGTAATAAACATGTGAGCTCGCTCATTATTAGCAAGTACACTGCAACGCCCATAGATATGATCCACTATTTCTTTTAAAGACATAATTTTCTTAAAATTTACTATATTCGGTCCAGGGCAAATAGACGGTGTCGCATGCAAATCGATACCATTTTTAATAGTTACGCTTCCTCCCAAATCATGGCAAATGCAAGACTTATTTAAAATATCTTCTTTAAGCGCCGCAACTTGCTCCTCGGGAAGTTTACTATTTTCCAAATCCTGCAATTTAGAACTTTGGTAATCTCGTGAAGCCAAGCAAACAAATTCACCGGAAGTATTTTTATGCAGCTTTGCATATCCTTTAACACAAAAACTTCCAGGTTTACCCTCGGCAATGCGCCTAGTACGCGCCAATTCACTTGCTGAGTTTTTTAAATTCCAGAATGGTACTCCTAAAGGTGAACTGGTACTCAAAAACACATCGGCAGAATTTGCCTGTAATAATTTTTGCAAATGTTGCTCATCAACATTCGTAACTTCAGGAACTAGCAAAAACGGAGTTCCCCAACCCGCACCAGCAAGTCCATAATGGCACAGCAAAAAATCATGTTCCGCATTTGTTCCGATGCCACCCTGAGCCGTAATCTGCACCGCGCGTGGTGTAACTTTACAAAACTTTTTAAGATTATTCAGGGCTTTTTGATAAAAACCATGCAAGGTTTCAATTAATTCATCTTTGCGTTGTTTGAACTCTTCCAAGATTGGCCCTAATAAATGCCCATCATTAATAAATGCATGGCCTCCACAATTTAAAGGTGATTCCACCCGGAACTCCGAAACCCAAATCCCATGTTTCGCTAAATATTTTCCTTGAACTTCTGCAGATCGATAGTCACTGACTTTCAAACACACCTTTTTATTTGATTCACCGCTGTCATCAGGAAAAAAATCAGCAAAGTTTGTTAAATAACCATATAAATGTGGATTGAATCCGGCTGAAAAAATTACTGTCGAGCTCAATTTGCTGTTAGCAAATCCGCGTAAAGCAGCTGCAGCATCACAAAACTCGTAAGGGAGAGATTGTCCCTGGCAAAAATGTTGTCCATCAACCTTAGTCATGATATTAACATCTATTGCGCCAACCGAAACTGCTTGCCGCAATTGCTCCTGTTGCTGCAATTTTAAGGGCATATTTGTTTCTAACAACATTTTTTGATAATTTTGCTTGAGTGTGCAATCTGGCAACATTTCATAATAGTGCGTGATTTCACTTGTCGGAGTAAATGGTGCCAATTTAAGTCGTTTCACGCTATTTTCAACTAATTCAAGGATTAAATTTAAGTAAGCTGTAATTCTTTTAGCCCTGTGATCTCGATCATGTGCGGAGATTGCATCATATGGTATGCAAGATTTTTCACACCAAAATTTGCGCATTTGTTCGATCAAAACATCATCTAANNACAACGGAATTACTGAAGAAATACCATATTTTGCCACTGCTAAAGGAGTGTCGATAGTAAATCCTGTGCCCATGACAGGAATGTAAAAGGTATGTGGGGATATTTTTGGTGCTGTCATAGTATTTTTTATCGCGGTATTTATTGCTGTCATAAGGTAATGATAACATATTACTTTGTAAGGAGTTATTTATTTTTTCTAGTAGTTTGATATGGCAACGGCACTTATAGCTATTCGTCAGTCTTGTGTGATGCTAAGGCGCTCAAGATGTCAACGCCTATATCCTCGTCAAACGTAAAAATAGCATAATGGAGACACACTACACTTGGTTTTGCAACGAATGATGCAATCTGATTAAAGTTGCAGCACAATGCAATGATTCTTTATGGTCTCATTACTTTAAGCATCAATAACAATCAATAAAGCACCGCTGTGAACGTTTATAGAAACTAACTCGCTATGTACTACATTTCTTACACTGGCGGTTGTCGCAACCGAAAGATGAGAATTGGCAAGCTCCCACTTTCATTAACATTCCTCCGCCAGCATTACCTGGAT
>PLMI01000006.1 GCA_003142435.1 Coxiellaceae bacterium
TCCAAATGCAGATTTTGATTCTGAAAACGTAAGAAACGACAGTTCTCCGTCTCACTAGTAAATTAATTTATAAATAAACAAAATGGTAAAATAGAAGATCATTTTGTTTATCTGGGCATGTTTTCTTAACTATCGGACTGAATATAGATTGCATGATTTTATGGTGCAGGGAGTTCCGAGGTCACAAATTTTTAAAAATGTTGAAATTGCCAATTCTTGATCACTCTAACGTCCTGTTTTAAGTGTTATTTCCTTTCTAAATCGCTAAAAACCTAAGTAAATTTTAATATTTAGCTGCTATACTGAAGTCAATACCTTTTCATAAAGTAAAAATAAATAATTTTTATGCCAATATGTTCTGTACAACCTGGTTACATCACTTGTAAAAAAAAGCCTTTAGATTGCTCAGTAGAGATTAGTCAGTCTGGTTATGATCGCGAAATTAAATATACAATTTTTGCAAAAGATACAAATCCGCCGCGAGCTTTAGGTTCCGTAAATTTATCGATTTCTAAAGATTATAATTCTTGTTTAGTAAAAATCATTCCTGAATATGATAATGAAGATTTTCAAGGTGTCGAAGAAACATTATGTCAGCTTGCTCTAGCAGAAAAGAAAGCCAGAGGAATTGAAGGTCCAATGATAGTAGAGCCGACCGAGAATCTTCCATTGTTTTATAGAAAATTGGGATTTTCTGCATCAAGTGTTACTGGAGTTTATCCAAATAAAACATTACACAGTAGCTATCCGGATTGCGCAAAAGATGCATTAAATGCTGAGATGGATAAAGCATTGTCACAAGGAAAAAAATCAATAACACTTTCACCGAATAATAATGTCATTATACAACTTACTTCAGAAGCTATAGAAAATAGTGCATTGTGGAAAGTTCGTTCTAAACCGCCGCTTGTAATCGAATTAAAAGCTGAAGAAGAATCACTATCAGATCTATTATTATCAGAACATTTAGGATCGGGTATATTTTTGAAAGACAGGAAAATATTTTGGGTACCTGAACCTGTTAAAGAGGCTTATCCTTCCATTTCCANNCAGAAGTGAACCGGCCTGCTGGTGGGCAAATGAACTTTTGAAACAGAGGTTATTTAAATTAGATAATATATTTCGAGCTTCTAACATAGAGTGGAAGTTTGGAGCTGAAATCGAAACTTGTTTTAAGGTAGATGAAGAACGAGTTTTAAAGGAACCAGGTTTTTTAGCTTCGAAAAGAGAAGAAGTTAAAAGAAAAATTAGGCTGAAAAATGCTTCGCCTGAACAAATACAATCGGAACGNNAGATATTATCAATTGGGAAATTTATGACGAATGCGAAGGTCTTATATATAGATTTGGTAAGGGATTATATCAAGCGGGTTACTATGATAATCCCGGGGTCTCTGAAATACGTATAGAACCTTCAGAAATCCACAAATTTCTTCAAAATTATTACAACTTACTTAATAAAATTGCTGAAAAACGCTCACAATACGCAAAATTTCTATCTTCTGATTATGACACAAATCCAGGAATACATCTCAATTTTAGCCCCTGGTTCAATGGCATCAATATTGCGAATTTGTATGATAGATCGCCTTTTATACAAAAAAGTTTGAATGGAATCATTACGGCTTTGCAAGCAGGAAGACCCTTACATAAATTTTTTGAGCCAGTGAACGTGGGATTATCCAGGGGTGATTGGATACGAGTATGTAAGGATCGTTATGAATTGAGGGGTATTAATGCACAATATGAGTCACCGCATATAGAACTTATTCTCTCTCTCATTCTAGGTGGTGCTTTCAATTCTTTATTGCCTGATGCATTATTTGACGATGAATTATTTAAAGATACATTGCCTGTTTTAGAGAACCAATCTCCAAATGTACGTATCCTTAAAGGTTATAAATTGAATCATGATGAAAAACAAGCTGAAGATGGTCTTTTATCGCCTCATTTTTATCTTAGCCGAGTATTTGAGGGCATTGTTATAGATGGACAAAAAAGTCATATTCCAGTGGGATATATTCGAAACAGGCTTCATGAAATTCTTCGTGCTTTTCATTTGTTGTCTTCTGAGGATGTTCAAGATGATGTTTGTTATTGCAAAAATAACAATGTGAATATGTATCTCAGGCTTATGCATGCAATGTTTAAAAATGCGGATGATGATAATAAAGAAGACAAAACACGAAAAGNNACACGAAAAGAAGACAAAACACAAGAGGAAGCTGATATGTTGGTGAAGCTTGCACAAATGATGTTTGAAAATATGAAAGTTGATGGCGATAAAATAGATATTCAAAATTTTGAAAATTATTTGCGCTCACAAGAATTTTTATCATTTTATGAGTCTTGCAGGGAAAAAGTGAAATCAGTAAAACTTCTTGAATTCACGGAGTCAACAATAAAGGGAATTTGTGAGAATTTGAGTAGGATAAAGATAGATGGAATAATCGATACTCCTTTTCATCAAGACACCTTTGATGTTGTTAAGAAAATTGCACGAAATATTTGTTCCGATATCAAATCTGAAGAATTAAAAGCTAAAATTGAAAAATTAGGAGAGAAAGAAGTGGAAAAAGAGCTAAGAGTTGAATTTGCAAAACATAGCCGCGCGTTAAAATTTATTTTCGATTATCCGTTAACTGGTGTAATTCCTAATATCAGCGATTTAAAAAAAATGCTGTCGGAGTCTTTTCCGGTTCACGCTGAAGAAGCGACCCAAAAAACTCCTACTGAAGAAAAAAAGACTCTAAAAGCTCCGGTTAGTGAAGATACATTATTTGGCGGTTCAAAAATAGCTGCGCCGATACCAGAGCCTTCAGTGCAACATGATACACAACAAGATCTTCCTTCTATATGTTATATCCCCCCTGTGTAATGTAATCGTCTTATCCAACAATAACCCTCCTTCGCTAAAGCTA
>PLMI01000137.1 GCA_003142435.1 Coxiellaceae bacterium
CTTGAAGATTATTTAAGTGAAGATGCCGCAAAAAAAGTTCTCACTGTTGTTATCGAATGGGGACGTTATGCCGAAATTTTTGCATATGATTATAATACTGGCCAACTGAGCCTTGAAAATCCGAATTAACGATTTTTTACATCCAAACAAATAAGCAAAAACCGAGCAAATATCATCTTCCAATTTTTGATATCGGTGCACATTGCCAGAAAAATTATTGACGATTATTGAAAACACCAAAACCTGATTGTTATAGGTATAAATATACCCTGACAAAGAAACAATTCCCTTTTCTGTGCCAGTTTTTGCAATTACGCGCCTTTCAATATTATGCATCCGGTGTTCCAAATGGCCGTCAATTCCTCCAATTGGCAGAGAATTTAAAAATTGCTCTCTTAAACCCGGATTGCCATAAACATAATATAAAAGAGCAGCTAATGAATACGGCGAAACTAAATTATCTCGCGATAAACCGCTGCCATCGACTATTCGAATCTTATTAAACGGAACTCCCGAATTATGTAAAACTCCCGCAACAGCTTTAGCTCCTGACTCCCAAGTTCCTATGCTGCGAAAATAAGTATTGCCAAGTTTTTTATATAAAGCGTTGGCAATAACGTTATCAGACTTTTTCAACATGATTTTAATATAAGAACCCAAAGGATTAGAATAATAAATTGCTATTGGAGAAACTCCTTGCGCCGGAACTTCGCCAAACTTTACCTCTCCCAATAATTTTATGTGATGTTTGCGCAGTAAATCTTCTAAAACAGATTTTGCAAACAATCGTGGATTTTGTATGGTTGCAGTCATGTATATTGGGCGTGATTTTGGCCTCATACAACCATTTAAATAATATGAATTATCTGGCATCCCATTTAACTTTATTTTGCAATCGCCATTTCGTCCATACTTTCCTATGATGGAACTTATTAGTGAAACTCCGTCAGGCTCACTATTGTTAGTTAAATTTGCTATCTTGTTTATTTTTCTAGGTGAGACAATGTTAAAACCAAAACAATTTTTATCAATTGTAATAGCAGACGTTGGCGCTGCATAACAGTAATTGCGCTCATCCCAATACCATCCCGGCCCAAATCCAGACTGATCAAAAATTGTATCATCGATGTAAATATCGCCTCTGATAGAGCGAACTCCTTTATGTTCTAAAACCTCAACCAATTCATCAAGGTTATCGCGCTTTAAAAGCGGATCACCATCAAAATAAACATATAAATTATTTGTCAAAACTCCCTGCTGCAAATTAAAACCGGAAGACAAAATCTTAGTTTGAAAACGATAATCTGGTCCAAGAGAAGATAAAGCAGCGGCTGCAGTAAAAGTTTTGAGAGAACTTGCCGGGGATAAAAGTTGATAGGCATTACGTTCATAAACTAATGTACCCGTATTAAGTGACATAACTTCAATACCAACATTTACGTTTGGATTAGCTCGATAGATTAAATTCTCTATTTGCTGTGAAATATTGTAAGAATCGACTTGGGCATTTGCAGAAACTGAAACGAAAAAAATAAAAGTAAAAAATATTATTTTATTGAGTTTTTGTGAAAACTTTGTCATTGTGTGATTAAGGAAATGTTTGTTAAGGTTATTAATTAAATCTAAGTATTATAACGCCCGCCAACTAATTATGCGAATCATTACTCTAAATTTAAACGGCATTAGATCAGCTGAACGTAAAGGTTTTTTTAATTGGATGATAGAACAAAATGCTGATTTCGTTTGCGTCCAGGAAACGCGAGCACATCTTGAAAAAATTCCTGATTTAGTTCCTCACCCTCTAGACTATTTCTATTATTTTAATGACGCCGACAAAAAAGGTTATAGCGGCACCGGCATTTATACAAAACACAAACCAATTGCTATACAGAAAAAACTTGACTGGGATGAAGCTGACACTGAAGGCCGCTACGTTCAGGTCGACTACAAAAATTTAAGCATCGCTTCGATATATATTCCTTCTGGCACAAGCGGCGAAAAACGCCAGGCAATAAAATATGATTTTTTGCATCACTATTTAAAAATTTTAAAACAAATTGCTTCGTCAAATCGCGACTTTATAATTTGCGGCGATATAAACATTGCTCACAAGGAAATTGATTTAAAAAATTGGCATGCCAACCAAAATCATTCAGGTTTTTTACCGGAAGAACGCGCCTGGCTTGATAAAGTTTTCGATGAAGTCGGATTAGTTGATGCTTTTCGCGTAAAAAATCAGGAGCCAGATCAATACACCTGGTGGTCAAACTTTGGCAGAGCCTGGGAAAAAAACATTGGCTGGCGCATCGATTATCAAATTGTAACCAAAAGCTTAAAAAATAAAATTCAAAATGTTTCCATCTATAAAAATCAAAGATTTTCTGATCACGCTCCGCTGATAATCGATTACAATTATCAAATTGAATAAAAAAATATGTGTTTTTTGTAACTATTTGATTTTACTGCATTTTTTTATTACATGTTTTGCTAAATTTAACGTTTATGTGCACCAATTAGTTAATAAACTAAGTGGTACACTTTATTCTTCAATTGTTGAATTTAGTCTGCAAATTAGCCTTTGTTATTCGACAAATTCCTAATATTATTTTAATATTCATGCTGTAAAATTAGCTTACGGATCAAAACTTAAGATACTCTCATCCTTAGTATTTTGTATGAAATTGCGAGGATAATGACCACTTGAAGTATAGAAATTTTAAAGAGTAAATATTATGTCAATGCAACTAGAATTTGTACACAATACCCAAACGTTCTCGTTTGGGGAGAAAATAGAAGCTAAATATCCAACAACACCAGATGAGTTGATGACGACTAAGTGGACGACGTTTAATGAAGTAATAAAAATAGGATTCGTAGGTTTTTATAGCAACGGTTCATTTTATAACAGAGATTCCTTCCGGAATGAACCATTCAGCTTAATTGCAGTAAATCATCCGATAAATTCAATTCAGTGTAAGCAGTTGTTATCTTGCCTTCCGCCTCAAGTGTTTGATCCACAAGACGCAGAAAAATTTTTAGAATTAAAAGTAGGTTATACACTACAAAATAAAATTTTTTTTCAAAAAACTGAAGATGGCGAATCCCCATATTTAGTATTGCATGCAAGAGTAAATGATTTTTCTAAATATGAAGATAAAAAACATGTTGATGTAACTGTGTTTGATCTAACCAAATCTGCTCTCCTATATCATGCTGATCAATGGTGTTGCTGGATACATAAAAAAAATAAAACAGAAAATATTGGCTGTATTTCTCCTCCGCCCTCCCATGTTCTTAACGTCACGCCAGATAACATATCTCAAGAAATTCTTTATATTATAAAGGATGGTTCATCCTTAACTATCGGTGTCTGTCACTTGGTACCTGATGCAGTTTTCAAAGAGATACAAGAATATTTAGAATATCAAAAACATATGAATCGCCCTTGGGATGAAATTTGTGGCAAACCCAAGCCACAAGTAAGTTTAGAGCATGTATTAAAAAATCCACACTTCCAACGTTCGTTTTTGGAAAGCATTTCTCACACATTATATCCACCACCATCACAAGTAGCTCCGATCCCTAGAAAGCATAGGTTAGTAGCACATCGCGTTCCAGTTAAGGAAGTGGATTTAGTCGCAGAAAAAAGGGCTGCTCGAGCCGGCCTAAGGCGTAGTTCCCTTTTGGGACAAAGTGAAGAAAGAGCCCGCTTGATAATAAATGTNNCTGAAGCTCATAGTAATGAAGATGCTCCCTTGTGTGATTGTTGTTGCACGATACTTTAAACTGTAGAAATCGCTTAAATTCAATGTTCTTACACTAAACAGTAATAGCAGCCTTAATGCAAAATATTTTATACGTGACTTTTTCCATGCAAAAATTTTTTCGAGCCAGATCACAGTTGGGAAATATGTTTTATACTATGAGTCAAAAGAAAATAACTGATTTTGCGGGAATTGTTGAGATAAAATAAATTCACATATCAGA
>PLMI01000153.1 GCA_003142435.1 Coxiellaceae bacterium
AGAATCAAAATCTGCATTTGGATCTGCATTTTCTTTGTCATCTTCTTTTTTGTCATCAAGAGTGACAAGGTCTTTCTTTGTTGGATCTACCAGCGCTAAAATCAAATCTTTAAAACCCTTAGTACCACGAAAAACTTGAGGACCAAACACATGAGACACAAATTTAACTGCTTTAGTGTATGGGGGATCATTTGGATCGGCGACAAAACTAACTTTCTGAGTTAATTTATCGCCAACACACGTATAATATCCGGGATCTGCCGGATTTTCTCGTAACTTAAGTGCTTGATATAATATCAGTGATTCCTGGTCGGACATCTGAGCTACTAGATTAAAAATTCTATTAACAGTACTACGATTATGCTTTTTATGCCCAGCATATAAATCTCGTGGTGTTATTTCGGGACCCACATGATGCAAACGCCAATGTAAAGCATGGCCAAATTCATGCTCCCAATCTACTTTTCTATCCGGCATTTGCGCTGCCATTCCTGCTGATATTCGCTTCATAATATCTGCTTGCGAATATCTCCTTTCAGGAACATGAGGCATTTCTTTTTTTGATTTAGTTATCTCTCCTTTGGGGAAGGCAATTATCCTTTTCTTTGTTTTACTTTGATAAGATGGCAAAAATGGCATAAGTTGACGATACTTTCCACCGTTTAACGAGGGTGGACTTTCGCACGAAGCAAAAAATCCTATCTTCACTCTCTGAGGCCTTGCACCATGAGATTTCAGCGTAATAGCACTTACTTTGCGTAATGATTGATGCGTAGGCGTAGTAGTAACCATACGTTTAGGCCGTTTAGGATCTGGCTCAAGACCATGACTTGGACTCGTTAAAGTGTAAGTTTGTGGCGCAGGATATTTTCGCTTATTTCTTGATTTAAAGCTTTCCCTGAAGCCATCAGCTAGTTCTCTGCTTTCTTCTTGCGGTAATCCCTCTGTCTCAACTACGACGCCAACGCGCCTTTTTTTGGGGGGGGGAGTACGAGGCAAAGCTTGATCAAGTGGTTGATCAATCATATTTTTACCTTATTGTTATTATTAAAAATTATTATAATGTGATTTTTCTGGCAAAATTTGCCAAAAAAATCTTTATTTATTATATAGATAGCCGCTGTTATTAATTTATTACTTTATAATTATTATAATAATGCGCATTATACTTCTGCGAAAAATAAATACAACTATAAATTTAAAAAAGATAATTAAAATATGATATCAAAATATTAAAAAGGCATTATTTTTGAAAATACTGGAGTTGTTTTGTCAAGAAAAGGACTTTAGCACAAGAGGAGGAACAAACGGGCTTATATCGCCCCCTAACAAAGCGATCTCACGCACCAAGGATGAGGAAAGATAGGAATATTGTTCAGAAGGTGTTAAAAAAATGGTTTCAAAACGCGGCTCTAGTTTTTTATTCATGCCAGCGAGTTGAAATTCATATTCAAAATCAGAAATTGCACGCAAACCACGCAAAACAACATAACTATTTTTTTCGCGCGCTAAATCTACCAATAAGCCAGAAAATGAAATAACCTCTACGCTCACATAATCACGTAAAACTTCAGAAACCAACTTAACGCGTTTTTCCAGTGGAAAATATACAGTTTTTTTAGAGTTGGCAGCAACAGCAACGATTACTTTATCAAATAAATTAACAGCTCTTGAAATCAAATCAATGTGACCATTCGTAATTGGATCAAAGGTTCCAGGATAAATAACAGTAACTTTAGTTTTCGTCATAAAATTATTCTCTGAAATTATTTAACTCAGGTCTAAATTATCTTCGGGCAAAATTTTTCTTCTTTTTTTATGGGTAATTTTTTGTGCGATATTTTGCTTGGCAGAAAAATTATTTTTTGTATGCTCATCCTGAAATTCACTCCACCATTTTACATCTTCTTTGACGTCATCTCCAGCAAGCCCGCGCAACTCTAAAAAATCATAAGCAGCTCGAAAGCGCGGATTTGCAAAAATTATCGGAATTTTTCCTTTACGTCGCTGAATTAAGCGATATTGTAAAATCCAAATTTCTTTAATTGTGAGAACCAAGCGGTGTGGAATAGATATATGCTCAGCTTGGCGCTTTAAAACGTCATGCATTGCATTTTGTAATGCTTCTCCCGGCGCCAAACCTTCATCAACGCTGTACTTTTCCATTTGATGCTGTAATGGATGCCATAGCAAAACAGCGAATAAAAAAGCTGGATTGAGGGATTTATCTTCTGAAATGCGTTTATCGGTATTGTGAAACCCTTGCCAAACAAAAGCTCGCGCTAATTTGGCATGTTCCCCAACAAGCCTTGCTTCTGCTTGTGGAAATAATACCGAAAATAAACCGTAATTTTGCAGCATTTCAAAAGTTATCAAACTTTTACCGCTCGTAAACCACTTAATTATTTCTTCAAATAAACGCGCAGGTGATACGTTTTGTAATAATCCTATTAAATTAGTTATGGTTTCTGATGTTTCAGGGGAAAGTCTAAAGCCAACTTTTGCAGCAATTCTGACTGCGCGCAACATGCGCACTGGATCTTCATGATAACGCAAACTAGCTTCGCCTATCNNTTTTAAATCTTCCATACCGCCTACGAAATCAACTACAGAAAAATCCTCTATGTTGTAATAAAGTGCATTGATGGTAAAATCACGGCGCCACACGTCTTCTTCTAATGATCCGTAAACATTATCGCGAATTATCATACCTTTTTTGTTATGCGCTCGATGGGAAGAATCAAAGGCAATATCAGAATGCCCGCGGAAAGTTGCAACCTCTATTATTTCTCTGCCAAAATAGACGTGCGCCAAGCGAAAACGCTTGCCGATTATACGGCAATTACGAAAAATTTTTTTAATCTCTTCGGGGTGCGCATCTGTAACAATATCAAAATCTTTAGGGTGTAATCCTAATAGCAAATCACGGACACCTCCCCCAACCAAATAAGCGTCGAATTTAGCTTTTTTTAAGCCATGGAGAACCCATAAAGCATTTTTGCTAATATCGCTTCGGGAGATATTATGTTGTTCACGCGGGATAATAGTAGGTTTCAAAGGTATAATCTATTTCAATATAAATACTGTTATTATTATAATGTAAATATACCATCAAAACAAATTATAAACATGTTCAACTTAACCAACATAACATTAGAACGAGGCAATAAAACGCTATTTACTGACGCGACATTCACTGTCTCCGCCAAACAGTAAATAGCACTTGTTGGCGCAAATGGCTCGGGTAAATCAAGCTTATTTTCGTTCCTAATGCAGGAAATTACACCGAAAAACGGCAAACTCAACGTAAAAACCAAAGCAAAAATTGCAGCATTAGCCCAGGAAATTCCTGCATTAGAAATTTCTGCTTTAGACTACGTTTTAGATGGCGATAAAGAATTTCGTAAAATTGAGCATGAGCTGCTCGATGCTGAAAAAAAAGATAACAGCAAGCAAATAGCCATATTACATGCACAATTTGCCGCAATCGATGGCTATAGGGTAAAACCAAGAGCGCAAGAAATATTATATGGCCTTGGCTTTAACTCAGATGATTACGCAAAACCTGTGAAAAATTTTTCCGGTGGCTGGCGTATGCGGCTTAATTTAGCGCAGATTTTGCTTGGACATCCAGATGTTTTACTACTTGATGAGCCAACAAATCACTTAGATCTCGATGCCATAATTTGGCTGGAAAGATGGCTACAAAAATTTTCCGGAACAATTCTTTTCATCTCTCATGACCGTGATTTTATCAATGCAATAGCAGATCACATCATTCACATTGAACATCAACAAATTAAACTCTACAGCGGCAATTATGATTCTTTTGAAATATTACGTGCGCAAAATTTGTCACTTCTTGAAGCAAATTACCAAAAACAACAAAAGCAAATTGCCCATTTAGAAAAATATATTAACAGATTTCGTTATAAAGCCTCCAAAGCAAAACAAGCGCAAAGCCGCATAAAAATGTTAGAAAAAATGGAATTGATTTCCAAAGCACATATCGATGCATCATTTAATTTTATATTTAAAAAAGCAGAAAAATTTCCAAACACATTACTAAAACTAAAAGATGTTTCCTGTGGCTATGAAAATAATGCAATTCTTCAGAATATAAATTTAACTATCTCACCAAATTTACGCTTGGGACTTCTCGGAAGAAATGGCGCTGGTAAATCTACATTGTTAAAACTTTTAGCAGGAATGTTACAACCAATGAGCGGAGAACTGACAACTAATCAATATCTAAAAATAGGTTATTTTGCTCAACATCAAATCGATTATCTCGATTTAAATATAACCCCCTTGGCTCACTTAAAAAAAATAGACACTACAGCAACATCAGAACAAAATTTACGTACATTCTTAGGCGGCTTTGCTTTCAGCGCTAATGAAGCTTTGACCCCAATAACTAATTTCTCGGGCGGTGAAAAAGCGCGTCTTGCTTTGGCACTTATCGTATGGCAACGACCAAATTTATTACTTTTAGATGAACCAACGAATCATCTGGACATTGATATGCGTGACGCTTTAACTATCGCACTGCAAACCTACGAAGGCGCTATGATTATAGTTTCTCATGACCGACATTTATTGCGAACAACAGTTGATCAGTTTATTTTAGTCGATGATAAAAAAGTTCTACCTTTTCCTGGAGATATTGAAGATTATAAAAAATGGTTAGATGAAAATAAAAAAACTAAAGCCGAAGGAAAAAAAGCAGAAAAAATGCAAACGACTGACAAAGAAAATCACAACGAAAAAAGAAAAACCGCAGCACTTCTCAAAAAAATAGAAAAAGAAGTCGAGACTTTACAAATAGAGCTTAAAAAAATCGATGAAAATATAGCTACATTTTATTCACAAAATAATACTGATCAAGGCTTGTTACAAAAACAATTGGATCTGCAAAAAACACTTAAAGCCAATCTTTTAGAAAAAGAGATTTTGTGGTTGGAACTTTTAGAAAAAACAGAATGATATTGTAAAACATCAGAGTAAATTTCAAACTGGTAGGCGCAGGCTTTAGCCTGCGTTTTTTAACCATAATCCTACGCAAGCTAAAGCTTGCGGCTACCAAATCAAAAA
>PLMI01000004.1 GCA_003142435.1 Coxiellaceae bacterium
ACCTTCAGGGGTTGCCGATCAATCGCTGCCAATAGACCAGGAAAATCCAGATGATGACATTCCGTTTTAGTTTTAATTAAAATATGTTTAGTAAAAATAAAAAATGGCGATTTATATAATCGCCATTTTTATAAGTATTACAAACATTCATTGATGTTGGCGTTGTTGCATAAATCGCAAAAGCCTTTATAAAAAACATGTANNCAGTAAAATCAAATAGTTACAAAAAAACACAAAAATTCTTAAATTATGATATTGATTAATTTATTTGAAATAATAATTATTGGGGCTGTTCCTACCAGCTTATTCCATTATTTTGCGCTTAAAAACGAGCAGGATGATTCGCGTTATTCTACATTGAATAACATTTTATTTGATCAAGCTTTGCTGGCAGCGGATAGGCGTTTGGTAAATTCAACATCTTTAATGTGAAGCGCTTAAATTCCCCACGGCTTTTAAAGCTGGATAAAAGCTAATTTTATGTTATAATTTGAAAGTTAAAATTAAAAATATCAATACTCTAACTTAAAAAAATAATAAGGGGGAAAATATATGTCTTTAAATGCTAAACCATCTGACTTTTCAGGCCAACCTACACAGCAAACAGTGCAACCTACACAGCAATCTGAAGTAGTTCCACAGCAACAAGAGGAGGCCCCAAGCGCTTCAGAAATTAGTTCTACCTCTGACAACCAATTATCGCCAACAAAATCATCGCAGCGACAACCTGAACCTCAAGCTGCTGCAACACCCCATTTAAATCACCTCACACTAGGTAGAGCTAAAGCCAGAAGGACACAGACAAGTTCGCGGGCAGCTCTTAAGAGTAGATTGGAGGCATCGAAAAAATCGCACAACGCTAGCTCTGCAAGATTCCATAGTTGGCTGCAAAGAAAAACTGATGCCCAACAACCTGATGATGCTATTAAGCCAGTTGAGGCGGCAGAACCATCGCAACAACCACAGACTGTTCCACCTGTAACTCCAGTCGAAATTCCACCTGCAGATAAATCAATTACAGCAATGGAATCACCACAACAATCACAGGCAGCCTCATCTGTAACTTCAGCAGAAATTTCACCGGCTGAAGCTGAGGTACGAGCAAATTTTAAATTTTATCCAGATGCTGATAGTTATTATCAAGCTATTAATGAACTATCAAAACAAAATTCATCCATTGATGTTAGGAATAACGAAATTGATAGAATAGAAGATGCATTGAAAAAGTTGGGCTATGATGAAAAAGATCCGAACAAACCGGATGAAGCAAGCTTGATTGGTAGAATTCTTGCACAAAAGAATTTACTAGACAATGTAATTCAAAGGATAAAAGATGAAATAAAAAAGGAAAAATTGGAGGCCAAGAAAAAAGAAGAAGATGCTGAGCAAGCAAGGAAAGTGCAACGCAAGTTGGACACAGAGCAACGTAGAGAACAGAAAAAGGCCGCTAAAAAAACTACTGAGGAAAATGAAGCATCTTCACCTCTGTTGAAAATTCAGGAGCGAATAAAACACGTTAAGGAAAAAGGCAAACAAAAGGCCAAAACTAAAGATGAAAGTGACGAAACTTTAGCCGCACCAATTCCAAAGGTGAACCCTCGATCAAATGCAGTAGGGCAATTAACACAAAAATTTCAGAGTGGAAAAAATGCTGGACCAAGTGATAAACACGCAAAAATACCAGAGCCAGGGAACCTTGCTGCAAATCGATTTGCCTCCACTACTGCTACAATTGCAAGAACAGCAGAATCTACGCCACGGCCACAAGTTGTAAATAAAGTTAGTGGTTCAAAAGTAACCAAAGTACCAACTCAAGCTAATGCTACTGAGCCAAAGCCGGTAACTACTAGTGCAATAACACCGCCAGAAACGCCATCAATTCCTGTTAATAAAAATACGGGGGCCTTACCAGAAAAGCCAGAAACAACCACCGCCCTAGACCTCGTTTCAATAAAAAGCGATACGGCAGTGTCACAAACTGCAGCTGCTCCAGAACAAAAACTAGGGCCATCTCATCTAGATAAAGATGATTCATCAGCAAAAACAAAAGTAACGTCTGACGTTGTTAATCTTGTGGCAAATAGTGTAAATTCAAGTACCCTCCCTGTTACTGATTCATCGATACAAACACCGAATCTAATTACGCCTGTTGCTACAAACGTTAAAGCGGAGCCAGAAAAAGCTGCTGAGCCAAAGCCGGTAACTACTGGTTCAATAACACCACCACCAGAAACGTCATCAATAAAACCTGTTGATATAAATGTGGTGGGGGTATTACCACAGCAAGAATTATCACCTGATGCTAATAAAACAGCATCGGAAACAAATCCAAAAAATACAGGCACGCCTCCGGTTGCTGACTCATCGACACTGCCACAAAATCTTGTTACGCCTGTTGCTACAAACGTTAAACCGGAGCCAGAAAAAGCTGCTGAGCCAAAGCCGGTAACTACCGATGTAACAACACCATCTACGGCGCCCCAACCTCTTGTTATGAGCACTGGATCTTTGGCAGCAGTTGCTCAGGGCCAAGGCCAAATTCAGCAGATTGGGGAAGAACCAAATGATAAAGTTGACGATTATAATAATTCTGGTTGTTGTTGGTGTAATTTGTTTCGTCGTCCAGCGGATAATTCTGAGAAGAAACATTTATTAACACCTCAGCTACTACAAGCAAAATTGCAATACAATTAATTTATCCCTGGGAGACGCCCTTAGGAGCGTCTCCTTTCTATTTTGTTATTGATTTCAAGAGTATTTAGCTTTTCTAGTTTTTTCTCATCTTAGCAATCAAGAATTTTTCATCTTTTATTAAAAAAATAATCTGTTTAAAATTAAGAAATTTTTACAATTATTTCAATATGTTAAATCACTCCCGGGGTGATTTAATTTAACGTTAATGTGTTATGCTAAATTTTATTGGCAATAGAAGCTTTTACATTAAACATTAACGAGAAAAATAAATGGCACTTTATCGTCAAAAAAAATATCTTTGATAACCGACGACGTAATTGATAAATTTCTGCAAGAAGTAAATGGAACTAAGCTACTTCACTATAAAGTACAAAAAATTACATGCGGTGAAGATTTATCCAGATGGACAGATTATTTTATTCAACAAAGAAAAATTATTCAGGAATTATTTATATTATTTCGTGGAAAAGAACTTTTGTGCAGCCCCCCCCCCAAACCTGAACAGCATCTCATTTCACTTTT
>PLMI01000070.1 GCA_003142435.1 Coxiellaceae bacterium
TTCTTTCTCTCTTCGAAAGAAAAATGGGTATAATTCTCCATTGCGACAGCTCCTCTAATCAAGGTTTAGGGGATTATAAACTCCTCTAAACGCTGTCGCACTTCATTTTAGAATGTACCTTTGCGGCTTTCTACACGATAATTTTGAAGTTTTGTGCTTACAGAGCTTACTTTTGCAAAATTGTTGAAAAAAATTATAGTTTATCAACGACTGCAACTTGCAACCAGTTCTTCTTGGCAAATAGGGGCTAGTTCCTTTTGTGAAATTGCAGGCGAATCTAAGTGTTCTTGTTTTTTCCGGTAAGAATTACAAATAAATTCAAAGCTAGAACTTTTTTGAATATAGTTCCTAAATGTCCTTGGCTTAATGCTGATTTTTGTTTTGGAGTGATCTCAAAATGTTTCTAATAAAGAAGAAAGGAAATTTGAATGATTTATTGCTAACCGTGAAAATTAATTTTAGTGCGAAGCAACCACAACAAATCTTGATATTTGTGATTGCTTCTTGTTAATTATATTTATTTGACAGTATGAATAATCTTAACGAGCAGTATATCCGGATATTTGGTTGGTTACGGATTGCGCGTATAATATTTCAGATGAAGTTGGTTTATGTAACTCTGCAGCTGTAAAAATTTTTTGATCAATTAGTAATTTTTTTAATGGTTCACCATCATCCAATACTCGAAGACAACTAGAAATTTCACCACGTAAATCTTCATAGTTTGAAGTTTTAGTATTGGCCAATCTTGTTTGAAGAGATCTTGCTACATCAATAGAATCAGGACGACCCGTCAAAAGAGGTTTTATTGAGTGCCAAACTGCAAATTTCAAAGTTTGGAGGGAGGAGGAAAATGGTCGTAGGTAGGATTCTACAGTCTCGTTTACCCTTGTTTTAAGTTCGTTTTTCCTCTCCATATTTTCAGGATCTACCATTTCTAATTCATTGTTTAAACTCATAAAATATACCTCGCTTATTTTTTTAATATTTAGGAATTGAATTCAATCATTTTTAAACTCAAAACCAGTATACTATCTAATATTAACATAATATTAAATTAAATGAGCGTGCTTTTATTTTTTTAACATTTTGCTAATTTAATGGTGCTAAAATTAAAATGTATAAAAGATAATATCAAAAACAAAATACCGTATTTGATAACTCAAGAGATTTAAAGAGTAAGAATACTAAGGATAAAAATTAGAAAATTTTGATGTAAAAAAATAATAAATTTTGGAGCAAATAATATGGCATTAACTTCAGAGGCACCAGCACCTACTTCTAGTCCGGGATCTTTATCTCATTCGGCATTGTTCTCATCTAGCGCAAGTGAAGATCATTGCGCAGCTTCAGAAGGCAGAGACGATGGCGCGCCAAAAACTTTAGCTTCTTATACTGCCAAAGGTTTTGAATTAAAAAAGGGTAGAACCAATAATTTGGGAAAAGGGGGAGGACGTAGTTTACATTGTTCTTTATTTGTTGAATTGCCTCTTTATTGTCCAGTAAGATTTTTGCGGGATATGTATCCTATGACAAGGGAGGGGTATCAGATGTGTAAAGACGATTATGCAAAGGCATATAAAGAAGCTTTGGAATGGCCATTTGAATCTTGGTGTATGGAGTATTTAAAGGCGGAAGCATCTTCTATTGTAAAAGATAGTCCTGAATATCAAGAGAAGTATGAATGGTATAAATCTTATCAAGATGATTTTAGATATACAAAAAGTTTTTCTGAGTTTCTTGAAGAAAATAAGAAAGAGTTTATTTTTCTAGTGGACCGTCCAGTACAGTCATTATGTTTTTCTCTACTTACAATAGCTATGAAAAATACTTATTATTCTAACGCGTGGGCGTCCGGACCCAAATATGTTTCCTGGTACGAAGATGATGGCAGGAAATTCCGTGCAACCTTGGTAGAAGATAAAATTGAAATAACTGAGTATATAGAAACTGTTGTCGAGGTTGGAAAAAGGCCTCAGAGTAAGCAGTCTCCCCCATTATCTCTTGATGAGATTCATAAATTGGGAATAGATTTAGAAAAAATAGTTCCGGTTACAGTTGAAGATTTTCAATACATTCCTGACAAACATCCCGAAAAACGCGATGAAGCTTTTGATAAAATGGTCGCTAAAGCTTATGCTAAAGCTGGAATGGAGAATCCATTTGTTCTTTGTAAGCAAGAGACGTCTGTTGTTTACACTACTTCAGGTCAATAAGGCTTCGCGCCACAACATTTCTTATATTTTTTACCACTGCCACAAGTGCATGGATCATTTCTGCCAATTTTTGTTGCTTCACGAATAACTTGTTTTACTTGTGGCAATCTACTTTCGACGTAATACCATTGCCCATTTTCTTTTTGGAAAAAAGAAAACTCGTGATGAGTTTTCTTTACACCATTTTCCGAATATGAAGCTAGGAACTCAACAAATCCTTCGTTGTCATTTTCACTGCCATCTATGGTTTTAATTATTTTAAGGTTTTCCCAGACTGCCTTACTTGCCCATTGTATTGTGCTTTTTTCATCGTAAGTAGCTCTTGTTTTCGGAAGTAAAGATAGTCGCAAATGTTCAAATTCTTTTTTTACATAGGCACTATATCTTGAGCGCATTAATGCTTCAGCAGTTTTTGCTCTACTCGTTCCTTTAATTATTGGTTCGCAGCATTCGCTATAAGTGAGATTTGATCCGCAAGGGCAGAGGGTTAAATTTGACATTGTTTTTCCTATTAATCAATCATCTATTATAACATTATTGCCAAATAATAAATTAATAACAAGAACCTTTTAATTGCATAAAAAAATATATTTGCAAATTAAGTTGTGGTGTGCTACATTGCTAGTACAGTAGTAATGGAAAAGGCGAGGGCAACATGGTTGCAATAGAAAAACTTTTATTTAGTTACACAGACGCAAAACAATTGTTCTGCGATCTCGATATTAAAATTTTACCTGGAAATATATGCGGATTGCTTGGTGAAAATGGAGCCGGCAAAACAACTTTGCTTAAAATTATAAGCGGTTTGTTGTTTCCTCAGTCAGGTAATTGCAATATTTTTGGTTTCAATCCCAAAGAACGCAAAGCCCAATTTTTAGGGGATATTTATTTTTTGCCTGAAGAATTTTATATTCCAACAATTACCATTCCTGAATATATAAAATTATACGCGCCTTTTTATAAAAAATTTGACGAAAAGTATTTTTTAAATTGCGTAGATGAATTTCAGTTATCGAAAATAAAAAAACTTTCTGAACACTCTTACGGCCAAAAGAAGAAATTTTTATTGGCATTTGCACTAGCTAGTAATTGTCGGTTAATTATGTTGGACGAACCAACCAATGGCCTGGATATTCCTAGTAAAACTCAATTTAGAAAATTACTAGCTCAATCAATTACTGATGAAAAAACATTTGTTATTTCAACGCATCAGGTTCGTGATGTAGAAAATCTAATCGACCCGATTATAGTTCTTCATGATGGCAAAATTATATTCAATGAATCAGTAGCAACAATAACTAAGCGCCTTAATTTTTCTATACAACCAAGAATACAAAAATCATCTGATGTAATTTACAGCGAGAAAAGTTTTTCCGGATATTCTGTAGTTAGCGAAAATAAAGGAGCTTATGAAAGCGAGCTTGATATTGAAATGCTGTTTAAAGCAATTTTAACTAATCAGAAACGGATTGGGGAAATATTTAAGGGTGAGGTTTATGCAAAGTAACGATAAAGGTTTTAGTCTTAGAAGACTCTATTTGCTGACTCGAGCAGACTTAGCATTATTTCGGGGTAATATATTTGTAGTTCTTGCCACGTTTTATGCTTTGCTGCTCTTAGCAAATGTCATAAGCTCAAATAATATTTTTACGGTAGATCTGCGGCCGACTGCTTTGTTTTTGCTGTTATATTTTGGCGGAATAATAGTCTCAAGTTTAGCTTTTAAAAATTTGCATTATCCGGAAAGGAGCTATTTTTATCTTATGCTGCCGGCATCAAATGTAGAGAAATTTCTAGTGCGCCTGATATTGACAGCGATAATTTTCCCCATCGCCGTATTAATTTCATATGCGATATTTTATTGGATTCTTGGTGCGGTTTTGTATATTTTTACCGGGAAATTTTATTTTGTGAATATTCTATTTTCCGGCGTAGCCTGGGGCATGATTGGATCATATATTTTTGTTCAATCTGTATTTTTGTTGGGTTCCTCATATTTTAAAAAGTATTCTTTAATTAAAACTGTATTGCTTATAAGTTGCTGTGCACTCGCATTATTTATTTTGTTGTCAGTATTGGCAAAACTATTTTTGCAAAATTTATTTGTTACTGATTTTATTTCATTCTCTGACATTACTGTTATGGGAGTGCACGTTTATAAAGTATTTTTTGCATTTTTGAGCGTTGTTTTGGCTCCATTTTGCTGGTTTGTTACTTACTTGAGGTTAAAAGAAATCGAGGTGAGATAGAATGGAATTTGGTGCGGAGCGCGCAATTTATTTACAAATAGCCGACCATATTTGCGAGATGATTTTAGCAAAAGAAGTTCAGCCATTTGATAAAATTTCATCCGTGAGGGAATTAGCTGTTGAATTGCAGGTTAATCCAAATACTGTAGTGCGCACGTTTTCTTACCTTGAGGAAAAGGGAATCATTCAAAAGCAGCGCGGCATTGGGTATTTTGTCACTGATGAAGCATATAAAAGAACACAGAAACTTTTAATGGACATTTTTTTGTATCAAAAGCTGCCAATATTTTTTCGCACTATGTCGCTTTTAAATGTAACGTTTGATGATTTAAAAAAGCTAAGGGGCACATATGAAAAAAAGTAATAAGACATTACTAATCGGAGCATTGTTGGTTTTAATTGTAATTGTTTTACTGGCAATTATTTTGCGTATTGGTACGGCTTTGAATTTGGGGCCATCTTCAGCAACAAAAGTAGAGCGGATGGCGCAAATTGTAAGTAAAGTAAATAAAGAATTTTTTTATGGCGAGCTGTTAAATAAAGTTTATGAGGTTCCAGCCTTTGATACGCTTAATGTTGGCGGGGATTGCGATATTGAAATTAAAAATGGGAATAAATCTGAGCTTACTTTGCAAGGCAGCAAAAAAGCTTTAGGCGAAGTTCAAGTTAAAATTTTAAACAATAATTTGAATATAGAAAATCTTCATGAACATGTAAATATAATATTAACAACGCCAACATTACATAAATTAAGAGTAGGTGGTGCTATAAAATTGACTGCTCATGGGATAGATACAGATAAACTTATAGTTAATGCCAGTGGCAACGGAGAATTCGATTTTTCAGGAATTGCAAGGGAAGTAGAATTTAATTTGGCAGGCCATAACGTTGTGAACGCAGATGGTTTAAAAGCAGAAGCCATTAACATAAATGTAGTAGGTGAAAATGACATTGCTGTTTTTGCGAGCAAATCTTTGCAGATAAGCGGTTTTGGTGACACCACTTTAAAATACTTTGGAAAACCTCTACAAGTGAGAAATTATATGGTTGGACAAATAAATATAATAGATATGAGTTAATGAAGTAAGTAATTTTATGATTTGAAATTTTTAGATATTTTTATTGTTCTAATTATGAAGCTCGACAAGCTAATAAATACGATATTAAGTTCACAAAACTCACAATGTGATCTCCTCAAAATAGCGTGTATAGCTTGTCAGAGCTTCGCCATATTAGTGTAAGGGTTTAAGTCCTCTTCTAACCGGTAGCCGCAGGCTTTAGCCTGCGTTTTTTATATGCAATTCTACGCAAGCTAAAGCTTGCGGCTACCAAATCAAAAAAGTAGAAAATACGAATTATTCGACAAGACTTCAAAATGTTAATAATGAATATTGTTTCTTATTTATTCAAAAAATTTTGTCTAATATTTAATCCGGATTGTTTTTCAAAGTCTTGTCGTGACTTACAGTCTGCGAAATCTGAACACGCATTGCAGTTAGCAATTTTTTTCTCAAGAGCACAGTTTCGTACAGCGCAAATTTGACAATATCCACAATGAGTACCTTCTGAATCTGCAATAGTGCAACCAACACAGTTTATATCGGATGGCTTGAAATCATGACCAAATTTCTCGCTCCATTCTTTCGCTGTTTTTTCTCGTAAAAAATTGTCGTTTGTTTTAAGCGCGATATATCCTGGACATTGTCTACAGTCTAAACCGCAGACGCCATAAAGTTTATCTGCCATTTTTTTCTCCTTTGTTTTTTAAGGTGATTTTTTCAGTTTTTTATAAAATGAGTGTGCTGTATATAAAGCTGCCACCGGATTATGTCCCAAAACTCTGTCTTTTACCACCACATGACGTGCACATGGACAATTAGTTTTGTTTTCTTGTTTCATATTTTACCTTTTTAAAATAATTCTTCCGGTTGTTTATCGTTAGTTTCTTTATCGTCTGTTTGTGTGCCACTTGCATCGTTTTGCACAACGTAATCCTCTTCATCGTAGTTATTGCTATCTTCATTGTTAGTAATGTCTTCTTCTTCATCTGAGTCATTTTCTTCAGTAGCTTTTTTAGCCGCAGGTTGTTCTGTAATAATTTTTTGTTGTTGATCTTTCGGTAGCAAGTAGTAATCCAAAACTCGCCGTGCAACTTTAGGCGCGTCATTACTGTTTTCAACTATAACGGCAATAGCAATTTGCGGATTTTTAATGGGTGCGAAAGCGATAAAGAGCGAGTGGTTGCGGAGTTTTTTCGGAATGGCCGCTTCGTCTTCTGGTGTTGCACCTTCATTGTTATATTTATGATGGTAAAGTTGAGCGCCGCCTGTTTTTCCAGCTACCGTGTAAGGAAAATTAGTCCCAAAACGTCCGCGAGCTGTGCCTGCTGGACCGCTTATAACTTGCTCCATTGCGTTTATTACTATGTCCCAAAACTTATTATTACTCAGAATTATTGGTTTATCTGGTGTAGGTTGTTGTGTAGTAACCTTGCCATCAGGATCAATGCTTTTTCCCAATAAATGCGGTTTAAAACCAATGCCTCGCTCAGCTATAATTGATACTGCATGCGCTAGTTGTAGCGGTGTTGTTGACATAAATCCTTGTCCGATTATAGAAATTACTGTGTCGCCATAGTACCAGGGTTTGCCGGTGTGCCGCATTTTCCATTCAGGTGAAGCAACAATTCCTTGCTGTTCTTCAGTGAAATCGATGCCGGTTTTTTTACCGAAACCAAATGAAGTTAAAATTTGTCCGATCTTTTCAATTCCCAATTTAGTTGCCATGTTATAAAAAAAAGTGTCACAGGATTCAGTTATTGCCCGTGAAACTTTAACGCTGCCATGGCCGGTATGAACCCAATCCCAATAAACGTGATCGGTGTTAGGCAATTTAAACCATCCCGGGTCGTAAACCGACGTAGTTGGCGTTATTGTTCCTGTATTTAATAATTGCAGAGCAATGAATGGCTTTATATTAGAAGCCAAAGGAAATAATCCGCGCACTGCGCGATTAAACATGGGTTTGTCTTCAGAGTTGAGTAAGCTTTGAAATGTTTTATTATCAATACCGTTAGCAAATAAATTTGGATCATAGGTAGGATTACTCACAAAAGCTAACACTTCGCCATTTTGTGGATTTATTGCGACAATAGCTCCTCGTGATTGGCCTAATGCATCTTGTGTGGCTTTTTGTAAGTTTATGTCTATTGTGAGGTATAAGTTTTTTCCAGGGGCAGGACTGATATTTTTTAAGATTTTCACCACATGTCCAATGGCGTCAACCTCAACCTGTTGATAGCCAACAGTCCCGTGAAGTTCTTCTTCATAGTACTTTTCAATGCCAATTTTTCCAATAAAGTTACTGGCAGCGTAATTTGTAGTATCTATGTCTTGTAAGTCATCAGAGTTAATTCGACCGACATAGCCCACAACATCAGCTGTGTAGTTAGCGAAAGGATAATAACGCGTCATGTTGGCATCAATAATGACGCCGGGAAAGTTGTATTGATTGATATGAAAATTTTCTACTTCACTTTGTGTCAATTTAAACTTTAGAGGAATGTGATCAAATTTTTGATGTTGTGCTGAATTTTTTTCAAATTGTTTTATGTTGTCTGGGGTAATGTCAATTATTTCCTGCAATGACTCAATTGTCGAGTCTATATCAATTACGCGGTCAGGAATTATAGATAAAGTAAAAACGGGATGATTTTCTGCCAGTAGTATTCCATTGCGGTCGTAGATCAAGCCTCTGTTGGGTTCGATAGGTAATAACTCAAGCTGGTTATTTTCGGAAAGTTTTTGATAAAAGGAGTGCTGTACGATTTGTAAATATGCTAAACGAAAAATTAAAATTGAAAATAAAATAAAAATAATAACTATTGCTGCGAATAATCGATTTTTAAAAAGCCGCGTTTCTAATCGATAATTTTTTATATTGCTTATATTGCGCATAATAACTGTAAAATTAGCGGTGATACGGATGTTTATTTAAAATGGACCAGGCACGATAAATTTGTTCTGCAATAATAACGCGGACTAAAGGGTGTGGAAATGTTAAGCGCGATAAAGCCAATTTTAAATGTGCTATTTGTAAACATCTGGAAGAAAGTCCTTCCGGCCCCCCGATTAGCAAGCATACATTTTGCCAGTTTTCTTGCCATTTTTGCAATTCTTTTGCGAGTTGTATCGTGCTCCATTCTAGTCCTTGTTCATCTAATGCTGCGACAAAACTTTTTCCCGGAATTTTTTTTATAATTTCATCGCCTTCTTCTTGCTGAATCTTTTTTAAATCAGAATTGCTGGAACGTTTAATGCTCGTAATTTCGATAAGGTTTAGCTGGCAATCTTTGGGTAACCTTTTGGAATATTCGTTAAAATTTTCATTTACCCATTTAGGCATATTTTTGCCAACAGCTATAACGTGAATTTTCATTACATTAATTGTTAAAATCAGACCATAATTTTTCTAAAGCATAAAATTTGCGAACTTCAGGCAACATTAAATGTACTATGATATAGCCCGAATCGATTAATATCCACTCGCTGTCATTATCACCCTCAACGCTAATAAAATTAGCTTCGTTTGCTTTTAGCGCTTCAATTAAATGTTTTGTCAAAGCCTTCAATTGCCTTGACGAATTGCCGCTGGCTATAATCATATAATCAGCTATGTCGGTAATTTTATGAATATCTAAGGCTACAACATCCTGTGCTTTATTATCTTCTAAGTTTTTAATTATGATTTTTTGTAGTTTTTTTGCATTCATTATTTTTATTTTTGTATAAGTTGTTGATAAATTTTCTTTTCAAGAATGTATTGCCAAACTTTTTTTGGAAGAAGTTTTTCCGCTTCTTTAAATTTATTCGTACGCAGCAACTCTCTGATCATAGTAGCTGATATCGGGAGTGATTGAATGTCCAATACCAAAATATTGCCGCATAACGATGTTGCTAAATTTTGTGGATGTTTTATTTCTCTTTCTTTGAGAAGGGATTTTGCCTCCTTTGACAATTTTTGCATGACTTCTTTGCGCTTTACCACAATCAGGTGTGCTAAAGTTAAAATAGTTTCCCACATGTGCCAATAAGTAAATTTGCTGAAAGCATCAATTCCTATAATTAAAGCAATTGGCTGATTTTTATCATTTAGCGTTTTTCGCGTATGTTTTATAGTGTCAACCGTGTATGAAATTCCTTGTCTTTGTATTTCTTGATCATCGATAAAAAAATTTGCATTTCCTTCAAACGCAAGTTTTGCCATTTCCAAGCGTGCATTGGCAGACGCAATTGGTTGTTCACGAAAAGGAGAATGATAGCAGGGGACAATATTTATTTTTTCTAACGTTGTTTTTTCTAGAACTTTATTTGCAAGATGAACGTGTCCTAAATGGATAGGATCAAAGGTCCCGCCAAAAAGCCCTATTATTTTTGCACTATTAATCAATTGATTCTATAACTTGTTTTACGATGAATTGGATTTGCTCCTCAGTTAAATAAGGATGCATTGGCAAGCTTATAACTTTTGTTGCCGCTAATTCCGCAATCGGTATATTTATTTTAGCATACTTATCAGCAAAAATAGGCTGGCGATGTATTGGAATAGGGTAATGTATTGCCGTTGGTACGCCTTTTTTATTTATATTTCCAGCAAATTTGTCTCTGTTATTTACTTGAATTGTATATTGTGCGTAAACGGAAGTATTATACGGTTCAACATAGGGAGTAATGACCTTGCCTTTTAATAATTCAGAATAACGCTCACCAATTTGCTGGCGTGACTTTATTTCTTTTGCGAAAATTTCCATTTTTGCTAATAGTATTGCAGCTTGCAATGTATCCATACGGCCATTTAAGCCGATAGTTACGTGATGGTAACGCCGGTCCTGTCCATGGTCACGAATTTCGCGGATAGTTTTAGCTAAGCTATCATCATTGGTTAAACATGCGCCTGCATCGCCATATGCACCAAGTGGTTTCGAAGGAAAAAAGCTTGTTGCGCTTATCGTGCAAAGATTGCCTGACTTTTTTCCTTTGTAAGTTGCACCCATGCTTTGCGCAGAGTCTTCTAAAACTGGTATGTTATGTTTTAAAGCAATTTCATTGATAGCATCAAAATCAGCACATTGCCCATAAAGGCTTACTGGTACTATAAGTTTTGTTTTCGATGTTATTGCAGCTTCAATTTTTTTAGGATCGATATTGTAGGTTTTGGGATCTATGTCGACAAATACAGGAGTGGCGCCTAAAAAAACTATAACTTCTGCAGTAGCAAAAAAACTAAAAGGGCTTGTGATTACTTCATCGCCGCTTTTGATGCCAAGAGCCATCATTGCAATCAGCAAAGAATCAGTTCCACTGGCAACAGTTATACAATGTTTAACGCCGATAAAATCTGCTAGTTTTTTTTCAAATTCGGCAACTTCGGGACCAAAAATAAATTGTCTATGGTTTAAAACAGTTTGAATTCGACTGTTTATTTCTTGTTGAATTGAATTGTACTGGCTTTTTAAGTCTACAAAGGGTAAATTCATTACTTTCTCCGTAACATATTGATTTTACTAATATTTTATATTACATGTTTTACCTATTTAAAGGTAATTTTTCTGGTTTGACGGTTTTTTATTTGGCGCGCTCGGAGGGATTCGAACCCCCGACCACCTGGTTCGTAGCCAGGTACTCTATCCAACTGAGCTACGAGCGCCTTGTTAATTTAATGCATTTTATCTAAAAATTTAATTCTAATTTAATGATAATGCTTGCAAATATGCGTAATATTACCTTATTTCTCGCATACTTGGCAAAAATATTTTTAGTACATTTATTACGTTAAACAGTTAATGCAAGAGATGCAAAAATTGCTGCGCCTATTGGAATTGCATTTTCATCAATATCAAAATGAGGGGAATGCAATGGTGCTGTGATTTTTTTGTTTCTGTAGCCTAGCATAAAAAAAGCACCAGGTTTTTTTTGTAAGTAGTAACCAAAATCTTCACTTACCATTGAAGAGGATATATTTGTGTCGATCATTTTGTCAGGAGTAATTAATTTAGCTGCATTCACAACGCGACTTACCCCATATTTTTTATTTATAAGAGGATCGTAACCTAAAATAAAATTAATATGTATTTTATAACCTTGTTTTTTTAAAGGTAAAATAATTTGTGCTAACAATTTTTTAGCTTTTAAAATTTTTTCTTTGTTTAAAGAACGAATAGTTCCGGAAATCTTTGCTGTGCTGGGAATAACATTATTAGATGATCCCGCGTTGCAGGCAGTAATACTTAAAATTGTATCTTGCTTTGTTGCTAATTTATTGCGGATTTTTTTAACTTGCTCAATTGAATATGCAACAGCTTCAATAGGATTTAATCCTTTATTTGGCTCTGCAGCATGACAGCCTTTGCCTATAATGATTATATCGAAATTAGCAATGCCCGCCATTAAAGGTCCTTCACATAAAGAAACTTTACCTAGAGGATTATCCCACATATGAAGACCATATATTTCCGTCACCGACTGCAAGCATCCATTCTTTATCATACTTAACGCTCCTCCAGGAGGAATTTCTTCACTTGGTTGGAAAATGAAACGTACATTATGTTTTAAGGATGCTTGGTTGTTTTTTAATAATTTTGCAGTAGTTAATGCTATTGCCATATGCGCATCATGGCCACAAAGGTGTGCTATATTTGGTTTTTTTGATTTAAAGTTGTGCATCGTCTTTTCGTTTATTGGCAGTGCGTCCATATCAGCACGAAAAGCAATGCGTGTTTTTGCTCGTTTTATATTCAAATCGGCGGTAAAGCCATATCCCCAAGAATTTTGTATTTTATAGCCAAGGGAATGCAACACGCTTTTACAATAATGCGCTGTTTCCTTTTCCTGTAATGCTAATTCAGGATGTTGATGCAAATATCGGCGGTGTTTTACTCCCCATGATTTTAGTTTAATGGCATTTTGCAAAATGGTGGAAGTTTTCATAAAAAGATTTCAGTGATTTGCTTTTATCCAATCTTTAACTGAAGCTAAAGCATTTGGCAATTTAGCAATATTCGTTCCGCCGCCTTGAGCCATATCTGGCCGGCCGCCGCCACTGCCGTCGATTTGCTTTGCAATGTGTTGCAACAAGGTATTAGCGTTGATTTTATCAGTAATGTTTTTCGTAACGCCAACGACAATCTGAATTTTGCCATTTATCACAGTCGCTAAAACTATTACCCCGGTTTGCATTTTTTGTTTTAACTCATCTAAAGTTGTTCGCAATGTTTTAACATCTATATTGTCAATTTTTATTGCCAGCACTTTAACACCGTTAATTTCTTCTACTTTTTCTAATAAATCTTTACTTGCAGATGTTGCTAGTTTTGCTTTTAAGTTGCTTATTTCTTTTTCCTGAAGCTGTGAGTTTTCCAACAATTGCTTAACTTTTTCGACAACAGATCCTCCGGAGGTTTTTAACAATTGCTCGATTTCCCGTAAGGCGGCTTCATGTTCTTCAATCCATAACAAAGCATTTTCGCCAGTCACAGCTTCGATTCGCCGAACGCCAGAAGCTACGCCGCTTTCTGCAACAATTTTGAAAAAGCCAATGCTTCCAGTTTCCTTAACGTGAGTACCGCCGCACAATTCTTTGGAAAAATCACCCATACTGATGACGCGAACTTGATCGCCATATTTCTCGTCAAATAATGCCATGGCTCCTTCGTTCTTTGCAGCATTAATGTCCATGATTTTCGTAGTGACCTTTAAATTAGCACGAATTTGTTGATTAACAACACGTTCGACGTCGAGTAATTGCTGCGGATTTAATTGTTCAAAATATGTGAAATCAAAACGTAATCGATTACTATCTACGCTTGAACCTTTTTGCATAACTTGGTAGTGATCGCCCAAAAGTTGGCGTAGTGCTGCCTGTAAGAGATGTGTGGCAGAGTGATTCAAAGCAGTAGCATTGCGAAGCAGCGCTGAAACTTCCGAGGTAACGATATCTTGAGTTTGTAATTTTCCTTGCATCATTCTGCCGTAATGCAAATAAATTGCTCCCTGTTTTTTTGTATCTGTGACGCTGAATTTTGCATTTGCGGTGTAAATTTCACCGCGGTCGCCAACTTGTCCGCCGCTTTCCGCGTAAAACGGCGTACGTTCTAAAACAATAATGCCTTCTTCGCCAATATTTAAAGCACCGCAGGATTGATTATCGCGAAATATATTTAATATGGTTGCAGTATCTTTTAACTTTTCATAACCTACGAACTCTGTTTTTCCTTTTACGTCTAATTGTTCTATAGTGGCGTTTTTGAATTTGCTTGCTGCTTGTGAAAGCTTTTTTTGTTTTTCCATTTCCTCGCCAAATTCTTTTTCATCGACTATAAGGTCATGTTCTTTGGCAATATCTTGAGTTAAATCTATAGGAAAACCATAAGTGTCGTAAAGTTTAAACGCTGTTTTCCCTGAGATAATTTTATTTTTTATTTTGGCAATTTCCTGCGCAAAAATTTTCAAACCTTGTTCTAGAGTAATCAAAAATTGCAGTTCCTCCTGTTCTAAAGTCGTGGTAATTATTTTTTGCGATTCAAGTAGAAAAGGATAAGCGTCTTTCATTATTTCTATCAATGGAGTTACAATATGGTAAAGCACGGGTTTTGTGACGCCTAGTTTATGCGCATGCCTTAACGCACGCCTTATGATGCGGCGCAAAACGTAACCGCGTCCAACATTTGACGGCAGAACGCCATCAGCGATTAAAAAAGCAATAGCGCGTAAGTGGTCGGCAATAACGCGAAAAGAGGGATTGGTTGTTGGTTCTTTGGAGTTTATTGTTTTCGCAATTGCTTTTATCAGGTATTGAAAAATATCGATGTCGTAATTATTATGGACTCCTTGCATTACAGCAGCAATTCGTTCAAGTCCCATACCTGTGTCAATTGAGGGATTGGGCAGTGGTGTCATGTTGCCATCTTGATCGCGCTGAAATTGCATGAAGACCAAGTTCCAAATTTCAACATAGCGCTCACCTTCGTGTTCGGTAGAAGGATTACCTCCAGCGAATTCTTCACCATGGTCATAGTATATCTCACTGCAATAACCGCAAGGACCTGTATCGCCCATCGCCCAAAAATTATCTTTGTCGCCACAGCGGCTAAATTTTTGAGGATCAATTTTTATTTCATCAAGCCAAATCTTTTCAGCTTCTTTGTCTTTTTCGTGAACCGTAATCCAGAGTTTTTCCTTTGGAATGTTAAGCCAGTTTTTGCCGGTTAAAAATTCCCAGGCATATTTTATTGCCTCGCGCTTAAAATAGTCGCCAAAACTAAAATTGCCCAACATTTCAAAGAAAGTATGATGTCTTGAAGTAAATCCCACGTTTTCCAGGTCATTATGCTTGCCGCTTACCCGCAAACAGCGCTGAATAGTGACGGCGCGTTTATAAGGACGGATCTCATTTCCCAAAAAAACATCTTTAAATTGCACCATTCCTGCATTGGTAAATAATAGCGTCAGATCATTCGCGGGAACTAATGAACTGCTGGGAACCGGGGTATGTTGCTTTTCTTCGAAGTATTCTGCAAATAATTTTCTTATAGTGTCGCTTTTCATCTTATTTTCTGGCGGATTAAAGTATGTAGTCTACAAAATCTGAAAAAAATTAACAATCTCATTCTTCGCTAAAGCCATGGAGGACAAGTTGGCGGATTTCGCCAAAGGGAAGATACCATAGGCGTAAGTCATTGGAGCTTCATAATTTATTGCAAATTGAAAAAATTGTAGTATCTTATTGTAAATTCTAATTGATAACTTTAACGAATTATCAAATTTTATCTGCCGTAGCAGAAAACCGTGTGCGTAAGTTCATAGATGAATGCGACATTATGCGACGTAGCGTAAACAAAATCGCGAAATGCTTTGGCGGATTTCGCCAAAGGGAAAATACCACGGGCTTATGTCCGAGGAGCTTCATAGGCAACTAATGAATATTTTATTTCTTTTTTATGAGGTAATTAACTAATGAAGAAAAGCAATCTATTATCTGCACAAATACAGCATATAGACATTAAGAAATTTGATAGCACCCCTATAATTGAGCAGTATAAACACATGGCTTTTCAAGCAAGAAATTTAGCAAGAGCTGCGGAAATTTATACAGAAATGCTGAAAGATCAGGAATGTTCAATTATTTTGTGCTTAGCTGGATCATTGTTCAGTGCCGGGCTAAAGAAAGTTGTTTTTGACCTTGTAGAAAATAACATGGTCGATGCTATTGTTTCTACCGGCGCAATTATAGTTGACCAGGATTTTTTTGAAGGATTGGGATTTAAGCATTATAAAGGAACGCCTTTAGCTGATGACTCCGTATTGCTTGAACAAAATATTGATCGAATCTATGATACTTATATTGACGAAAATGAACTTCGTGACTGCGACATGACAATAACAAAAATTGCTGACAGTCTGGAACCACGTCCTTATTCTTCAAGAGAATTTATAGTAGAAATGGGCAAATATTTGCAGCAAAATAAGAAAGGTGACGATTCGGTGGTAAAGCTTGCTTATCTTAAAGGGGTTCCCATTTTTGTGCCGGCTTTTTCTGATTGCAGCGCTGGATTTGGCTTGGTTTATCACCAATGGCAAAAACAACAAAAGCAAGTGGTCACAATTGATTCTGTTAAAGACTTTTTGGAGATTACTAAATTAAAAGCGAAGGCTAAAGCCACCGGTTTATTCATGGTAGGGGGCGGTGTACCAAAGAATTTTGCTCAGGATATTACTGTGGCCGCAGAGATTGTTGGCGCTAAAGTAGATATGCATAAGTACGCTGTTCAAATTACTGTAGCTGATGAGAGAGATGGCGCTTTATCGGGCTCTACTTTGAAAGAAGCTCATTCTTGGGGTAAAGTCGATGGCGGATTTGAACAAATGATATTTTCTGAAGCAACTATTGCTTTGCCTTTAATTGCAAGTTATGCCTACCATAACCCCAAAACGAAAAATCGTAAGGCGAAAAATTATAATTCTTTCTTTTTAAACAAACTCTAAACTCATATAATTTAAACTGAAAATTATGACCATGAAAAAATTAGTTCCCAGCGAAATGTTTTTTGTCCGAGGTATCGGAATCCATAAAGATAAACTAGCATCTTTTGAGGCAGCATTGCGGGTAGCTGGCATTGAAAAATGCAATCTGGTTTACGTTTCCAGCATTTTTCCGCCAAGATGTAAGATTATTTCACCTGTAGCAGGATTAAAGAAGATTGAGCCGGGGCAAATAGTTTTCTGCGTTATGGCGCGAAATGAAACCTGTGAACCAAATCGGCTGATATCTTCTGCCATTGGTTTGGCAATACCAAATAAAGCGGCAGACCATCATGGTTATTTATCTGAACATCATGCTTTCGGTGAGACAGCGCGTATCTCTGGAGAATACGCTGAAGATTTAGCGGCGACTATGTTGGCAACTACATTGAGCATACCTTTTGATCCTACTCAAGCTTGGGACGAAAGGAAAAAACTTTATCGGGCTAGCGGATATAATTTCTTAACGCGCCACATATGCCAGTCAGCAGAAGGCAATAAATTTGGGCTTTATACTACGGCAATAGCTGCAGCTGTGTTTATTATTTGAAGAAATTTGCTCCTTACATTATCTACATATTTTATTTTGTGGTGTGATCTTGTTTTTTGCGCAGTTTTTCAAAATAAAGGTAGATCACGGGCGTTATATACAGCGTTAATAATTGTGACACCAGCAAACCGCCAACAACAGCAAGCCCTAAAGGCCTTCGGCTTTCACTGCCGCTGCCAAAAGCCAATGCAATTGGCAGAGCGCCAAAAAGGGCAGCCATAGTCGTCATCATTATTGGCCGAAACCTTGTAAGGCATGCCTGATAAATTGCTTCCTGCGCTGTTTTATTCTCTTTCCTTTGCATTTGAACTGCAAAATCAATCATCATGATGGCATTTTTTTTAACAATTCCTGTAAGCATAATTATGCCAATAAAAGAGTACAAATTGAGATCGGTGTTAAATATAATTAAAGTAATTAATGCGCCAACTCCCGCGGCAGGCAATCCCGACAAAATTGTTAGAGGATGAATAAAACTCTCGTAAAGAATGCCAAGAACAATGTAAATTAACGTGACAGTTAATATCAGTAATATTCCCAAGCCTTGTTCCGAAGTTTTGAATGTTTGTGCTGTGCCTTGAAAATCTCCACTCAGAGTTGTTGGCATTTGTAATTTTTCTTTTATTTTTTCAATNNTAAGTTAAAGGAAATAGTGACGCTTGGAATTTGTCCCTGATGGTTGATGCTTAAAGGACCTTGGCTTCTAGATATTTCTGCGATGGTACTTAGTGGCACCAAATTATTATCTTTCGTTTTGACGTAAAGCAGCGATAAATCACCGGGTTCCTGCTGCTGGCTTGCCGAAACTTCCATAATAACTTCATAGGTATCTATTGGTGTATATATAGTTGATACCTGATAAGTGCCAAAGCCATATTGTAACGCCGTTTCAATAGCGGAGGCGGTTACGTTTAAAGCTGCGGCTTTGTCGCGATTTATTTTTACCTGCACTTGCTGTCCGGTAAATGCTAAGTCGCTTGTGACATCCTGAAACATAGAATATTCAGCAATTTTCTTTTTTAAGATTTCCGACCAGTAATTTAATTCCGCTATGTCGTTATCCTGGAACGTATATTGGTAAGAGCTCTTAGAAGTTTTTCCGCCGATTTTGATAGTGGGAATATTTTGCAAATATACTTTTAGCCCTGAGATTTTCGCTAATTGCGGCCTAAGTGATTGTATTATTGAGTTGGCGTCTTGTTTTCTTTGCTCCTTTGGAACAAGTTGTATGGCAAATCGTCCGGTATTTCCGCCAGAACTTGCGCCGCCGCTTCCAACGGTCGACATGTAACTTTGGACGTTAGTATTTTTTTTGATAATTTCGGCGGCAATTTTTTGTTTTTCCACCATTGCAGAAAATGACGTTTCAGGGTCAGCCTCAGTGTAGGCCATAAGCTGGCTAATGTCTTCGTCAGGGACAAAACTTTTAGGAATGAAAACAAATAGCAAAATTGCAAGTACTAGCGTTGCAAGAAATATTTCTAAAATAAATTTTTGCTTTTTAAAGACCCATTGCAATGTTTGATCATATAACGCCAAAGACTTTTTGAAACATTTTTCGGCGTACAAACTCCATTTTGTAAATGAAGCTTCATTTTCTTTCGGCAAAAATTTACTGCACAACATTGGCGTTAACGTTAACGAAATAAACCCTGAAATGAAAATGATGGCGCAAATAGTGACCGCGAACTCATGGAACAAACGCCCGACGATGCCCTGCATAAATAAAATGGGAATAAAAACGATAGCCAATGAGAGAGTCATGGAAAGAATTGTAAAATTTATTTCTTTAGAGCCGATTAAAGCAGCATCTAAAGAAGACAGTCCTCGTTCTTTATGGCGTACTATATTTTCCAGCATTACTATCGCATCATCGATTATAAAACCTACTGATAAAGTTATAGCCAAAAGGGAAAGGTTGTTGATGCTAAAATGAAGCAGATTCATAACGCCAAAAGTGCCAACAATAGATAGCGGTATGGCGATACTTGGAATTAGAGTTGCAAAAAAAGTGCGCAAAAAAATGAAAATAACTAAAACTACCAAAACAACAGCAATGAGCAATGTCCATTGAACTTCTTGAACTGATGCGCGGATGCTTTGCGAACGGTCGTTGAAAATATTCATTTTGATATCTTTAGGCAGAATATTTTCAAACGTAGGCAAAATCTTTTTTATGTTATCGACTACAGAAATCGTATTACTTCCAGGTTGGCGGGAAATGGCAAGAACTATCGCGCGTTTATCGCAAAACCAGCTGGCGACTTTGTTGTTTTCTACGTCATCTGTGACTGCACCTAAACTTCCTAACTTTATTGGATTGCCGTTTTTGTATGCAATAGTTAAATTTCTATATTGATTTGCATTTTCCAATTGTCCATTAGCTTTAATCAGGAAAGTTTGCTTGTTGCCGCTTAAGGTTCCCGTTGGCTTATTTACGTTTTCATTTTTAATTGCATCGGCAATGTCTTCAAGCGCCAAACCGCGCGAAGCTAAAATGTTTGGGTTAAGGTCAATACGCACTGCATATTTTTGTGAACCATAAACGTCTACTTCTGCAACGCCATCTACCATAGAAATTCTTTGTGCTAACATGGTTTCAGCATATTGATCTACAGTTGAAAGTGGCAGGGAAGAGGAGCTCAGGGCAATATATAAAATAGGAGATTCCGCTGGATTTACTTTGCGGTAGGTTGGGGGATTAGGCAAATCAGAAGGTAATTTTTTTGTTGCAGCAGAAAGAGCTGCCTCTACATCAGAGGCAGCCGCGTCAATATTTCGTTCTAAGTTGAATTGAATAGTGATTTTTGTTGCGCCAAGAGAACTTGATGACGTCATGGAATCAATGCCGGAAATTCCTGAAAGCTGCTGTTCTAAGGGAGTTGCAACACTTGAGGCCATTGTTTCAGGCGAAGCTCCAGGTAAACTTGCAGAAACAACTATTGTCGGGTAATCAACATTTGGCAAATCGTTTATTGGCAATGCAAAGTAGCCTAAAATACCAAACAACAAAAGTCCCGCCATGAGCAAAGTTGTCATTACGGGACGGCGAATGAAGATTTCGCAAATGTTATTCATTAGCTATAGATAAAAAATTATGATTTTTTGTAAGTATTTGATTATACTGCGCTTTTTTATTACATGTTTTTATTCGTTTTAAGGCGAATAACCGATAGTCGCAGGCTAAAGCCCTCACCAT
>PLMI01000140.1 GCA_003142435.1 Coxiellaceae bacterium
AACGTATTTATGGGTTTGATCTGCTTGAAGAATTAAAAAAAATTGATTTGCCAATAAAAGAAGGAACGTTATATCCCCTCCTCAACCGCCTGGCAGCTGACAATATATTGCACGGTGAGTGGGAAACAGAAAATGTTTCTGGACACCCGCGCAAATTCTATACTTGTACCGACTTAGGTCACAAAACATTAATGGCCATGCAAAGTGAGTTTGCTAAATTGTGGCAAACATTTCTCGATTTGGCTGCAAAATAATCGCAAGGTGAAATATGAATAATGAAAAATTAGAACATTATCTGCAAATTATCGACAAATCTTTAACGGGTATTCCGGTGAGCGAAAAGGCGGAAATTATTACTGAAATTAAAAGCCATGTGCTGTCAGCTCTAGAAAAAGATCCAAAAACACATATAGAATCTATTTTGAGCTCTTTAGGGGAGCCTCAACAAGTCGCGTCGCGCTACTTGTTAGAACGCAATTTAAAACCGCACAAGTACAGATTGCCTCTTACACCGATAGTAAAATGGCTGGTGATAGGTTTTTTGGGCACGCTTATCATTGTGACCATATCAGGCAGTTTGCTCATTTGGAAGCTCAAGCCTACTTTTAATTTTAATGGTCAGACTGGCAATATAGAAATGCTTAATGGCGCAATTCGGATAAATTTTAATAACGAAACTGCCGATAACAAAATAAATTTAGCTAACCGGCAATTGCTATGCGGAAATTATCAAATAACTGCACAAAGCACCCTTGAGGATTTAAGAACGTATTGCAAAATTGCTACAACAGATTCCGATTTAGAATGGTATGGTTGGAAAAAAGAAGCGAAGTTTCACGCGGATGATGGCTCTTATGTGAAGTGTGAATTTGTGCATGATACCCTCAAAAAATGCAAATTTGAAAAATANNTTAATGCAAGGCGCACGTGAAGCGAGCAAGCGGAGTTTACTTGTACGTAAATGAGCATTGCGAGCAAACGTGCAACGCAGCAGTAAGGCAAAAGACGCAGTTTTGAAAAAAGTCTAATATAACACAATGAATAAACATCTTAAATTGAACCCTATATTACAACCAAAAAAGTGGTTACATTCACTTCATTCACATGCAGATACTGCAATAAAAAATAGAGTACCGCACATTATATTTTTGTATTGGCTAATTAAAATAGTCTCGACAACATTAGGCGAAACTGCAGCTGACGCATTTTCCATGACCCTCAACTTAGGTTATGGCGTGACTATTGTAATATTTATAGCCTTGTTTCTCGCGCTGCTTGCATTTAAGCTTGCCATGAAAGGCTATCATCCATGGGTTTATTGGTTGACTTTTACTGCTTCCGCTATTGCAGGCACCGCAATATCTGATTTTATTGATCGCACTTTAAAGCTTGGTTATACATGGGGATCGCTTGTATTAATTACTCTATTGCTCATAACTCTTATTCTGTGGTACAAAAAAGAAAAATCAATAAACGTTGAATATATTACTACGCACGCAGCAGAATCATTTTATTGGATTGCCTTTTTATTCGCTAATACACTTGGAACAGCAGCAGGAGATTTTCTAGCCCATGACATGGGATTCGGTTTTATGAATAGCGCAATTTTATTATCGGCAGTATTGATCGTGATTGCTTTGTTACATTTTTATACCAAGATATCAGGTGTCTTATTGTTCTGGGTGGCATTTGTTTTGACAAGGCCGTTTGGGGCTACATTTGGCGATTTTCTTACCAAACCCTTTGAACAAGGCGGCTTAAACTTAGGAACATTTGTATCATCACTAATTATTTTTGTAATTCTATTTTTAGGAATTACAAAAGAAACGCGGCTGGAAAAAGCAAGATTGGCCAATCAAAAACACGGGAAATGGACATGAGGCGAACCACAACTCCTGTTAATTTAATAATAGACTTCTTTCAAAACAAAGTATTTTTACTTAATGCAAGGCGCACGTGAAGCGAGCAAGCGGAGTTTACTTGTACGTAAATGAGCATGCGAGCAAACGTGCAACACAGCAGTAAGTCAAAAGACGCAGTTTTGAAAGAAGTCTAATGTGAACTCCAGTCGCTCGCAACTTGGCGCCTCGCCTACGTTTGAAATACTTTGCGTATTTATGGCTATCTCTTATAACAATTTTTTATCCGCCGTCGCAGAAAACCATGAGCGTAAGCGAAATCGCGAAGTGCTTTGGCGGATTTCGCCAAAGGGAAGCTCCACGGGCGTAAACCCGTGGAGCTTCATATTTTTTTACTCTACATATGATGGCAAATTGGGATGAGTGCAAAAAAACAATTATATAAATGGCAGGGAACTAGTAACGATGAGAAGAGAATTTGTGGGAAAATTTATGGGTTCTCGGAGGATGACGTATTACAAAAATTACATGAACAAAAAATACAGCCCTGTGCAATAACATCACATGTGCCAGGGCTAAGTTTTAATTTTTCTTTGGCGCGAAAACAGAAAGTTAAATCAAACACCATAACGTCTTTTGTCCGCATGTTTGCTGATTTGCTTCATGCAAACATTCCTTTGATCATGGCGCTTGATTTTATGGTAAGTGATGACGATATAAATACTTCACTAAAACCTATTATAAAAAGCGTTAAAAGTGATGTTGAGCATGGCCAACCATTAAGTAAAGCTTTTGGTAAATATCCTCAGTATTTTGATTTACTTTTTTGTAATTTACTTTGCGTAGGAGAGCAATCTGGAAAATTAGACACTGTTTTAAAGCATATTGCGACTTATATGGAAAAAAGAGAAACGCAAAAACGTAAAGTTATTAAGGCATTGTTTTATCCTTTAACCGTTCTTGCTATAGCTATAATTGTAACTTCAATTTTACTAATTTTTGTTGTGCCGCAATTTCAGGAAATGTTTGCTAATTTTGGCGCTAAACTTCCCGCCTATACGCAAATGGTAATAAATCTGGCAAAATTTATGCAGTCTTATGGGCTCGTTATTTTCGGCATTTTTGTTGCCATTTTTATAGCTTTAAAATATTGCGTGAAAAAAATTCCATTGATAGCGCAAAAATTTGATTTGTTAAAATTAAAAATTCCATTTTTCGGCAGCATCTTGCAGAAAAACATTATTTATAATTTCGCAAAGATTTTAGCAATTACCTTCAAATCCGGAATGTCTATTTTAGAGGCTTTATCTATCAGCGCCGGCATATGCAACAATTACGTTTATGAAAAGGCAATTAAAGAGGTTAGGGAAAAAGTTGCGCATGGCTACGCGCTCGTAAAAGCCATGCGAGAGTTTAATATTTTTCCAAAAAAGGTTATTAATTTTATTGCTATTGGCGAAGAATCTGGCCAGCTTGATGACATGTTGGAGGAAATTGCCCGTAATTATGAAGCTGAAGTGAACTACGTAATTGAGAATTTGAACAATCTTTTAGAGCCTCTTATCATGCTAATATTGGGAGTCTTAGTCGGTGGCGTCGTAATTGCCATGTATTTGCCCATATTTCGTTTGGGAACTGCACTGTAGGTGGTATATTATTGATGATAATTGAATAATTCGTTTTTGATTCGGTAGCCGCAGGCTTTAGCCCTCACCATTATACA
>PLMI01000015.1 GCA_003142435.1 Coxiellaceae bacterium
AAAATTAAATGGGAAATGGTATAAATAGCTGTTTCTAAAGAAATGTTGATAGGCAATACAACTTACTGATTTTAATAAAAAATAATAAATTATTTTTTTTGATGTTTTCTTATTAAAATTGGAATATAATTTTCATTTTAAATATTCCGGATTTATTCACTATATAACTTTTTTAAAATTTTGGAGGTTTTTTTATAATGCGCACTAAATTAATTTCCGCTTTAGCGATTTGTGTACTTTTAATGGTGGGTTGTAGCCAACAGTCGGATAATGCTTCTAATCAAGCTGGTACCTCGGCAGCTCCTGCAACAACCTCTGATATGGGTATGGCAACCACTACATCCGCAAATGCAACTACACCGCAAGAGGGTGGCGTGACGACAACGGTTACAACGGTTACTTCAACTTCAGCACCAGCTGTAGTAGGCACCTCAACTGAAGCCGTTCCTTCGCAGCCAACTCCGTCTTCCGCTGACATGAATGCACCTTCAACTATGATGCCGTCTCAACAAGCGCCAGAAGTAGCGCCGCAAGCTTCGTCAACGCCGATGATGACACCTGATATGAGCAGCGCACAAATGGTAGTTCCAAGCACTACCGGTTCATCTGCTCCGTCAATTTCTGCGCCGACAACGACGACGACAACAACAACGACAACGCAGGACAATTCAGCTGCTTCAGTTCAAGCTCCCGCCATGAACACTAGTGCTGAGGTCCCTCCTGTGTCTACATCGTCGCCAGCACCATCAACAATGGATACTGGTAATGTAACGTCTTCTGATGTTACTAAAACTCAAACTGCAGAGATTAACGTTGATCCCGCTAATGATACAACAGCAGGAAATAATTCACAGAATGCAACTAATCCAGTTGATGCAGATTAATTACACTGATGTTATGCAACTTCGCCATTTTTGCGGTATCTTTGTTACAAAGTCTTTTTTGCGTGCTCATTTACTACAAGTAAACTCCGCCGCGCAAAAGACTTTGCGCCTCGATCTCGCAAAAAATGCTTTGTTGCGTAATATCAGTTACAAAGTTTAATTTGCTTGAAATTTGTCCTTTGGGCGAGTGAACTGATTTTTTCATTATCAGTTTTAGCGCCCATTTTTTTGTAAAATAATTTTTAATATTAAATTAGGGCCTGTTGACAATTCGCTAAACTGTGGTGCAATTCATTGATTTTCGAGCACCGCAGCACAGCATAGGTTGAAAATATGTGAGCAGCGGAGCACACAAATTCGTCTGGAACGAATTTCGCAATTGCAGCGTTTTTTGCTGCAAGCCCGCAGGGCGCGAAGCAGGAAGCGCAGCGTAAAAAATCGATGAATTGCGACCAGTTTAGTAGAAATATCAACAGGTCCTATATTTGTAAGCGTGGTGAATTAGTTATGTTTCGTGTGTTAAACTTATCGTTTTTATTTATTTTGGTATTATCAGGTTGTGCAGCTTCTCCTGAAGGTTTGGGCATATCAGAAAATGAATGGCAGAAATATAGCAAAGCAAAACAAGAGAAGTTGCTAGCTGATTACAAAAAAATGACAGAAGAAAATGAAACTGCAGATAATGCGATGAAAGGGCAATATGCAGATTTAGAAAATTCCAGTTATAATGGAAAATATTTGCAGATTAGTATTTCGGATGGAGAGGCGATGATGCCGCCATTTACTGACTGGTATGCTTACAAGGAAGCTACCTTCGAAATTATCCCTGATTCGTGTACTAATGTTAACCTAGAGCAAATTACAGGAGAAAATAAGGTTGCACTGCGGGCTTGTTTTAAAAAGAACGTTTTATTTTTGGATCCTAGTCATTACGATGCAAAGAAAGATGTTGGTACGGTTAGGTTTGTCTATTCGCCATTATGGGACCAGGGATTTACCTATCGTAATATAAATACCAGCGGCTACGTAAAGTTAAAGGATGTGACAGTTACAATACAAAATCAGATTGTCAACAAGACCTAAGGATAGATGTATAAGGATGGTGGCATGAAAAAAATATGGTTATTCATCGCGGTTGCAATTTTGGTTGCTCTTTATTTTTTATATAACATGAATAAAGAAACCGGCTCAAATGTTCCCTTGGTTTCTGTAACCTCAGGAGATATCGTTGAATATGCTGAAGCAATTGGTTATATAAAACCCCATCATCAAAGCATTATCAAATCCCAAGTTGATGGTATAGTTGCTGAGATTTATCATCGCGAAGGCGAATATGTAACAAAAGGAACTCCCTTAATTAGGATCGACCCTGCTCCATCTCCCGAGATTTATGCAGGTACTTATCAAGAGTTGGCAGATGCTAAAGCTCGTGAAAAGTCATCATTGAGTGATGTGCGTCGATTTCAAAAGGCATTAAAAGAGGGTCTTATAAATACTAATTATACAGAGTATATTACTGCGCAAGAGAATTACGATACTGCAAAAGCATCACGTATTTTAGCTGAACAAAAATTAGCCTTAATAGAAAAAGGCAATACGATTGTTGCAGGCAAACCGATAGCCAATGTAGTCGTTAGTCCAATTGATGGTTATATTTTAAATCGTAACGTTGACATTGGTGATCCGATTTTATCTATAAGCTCAGCCCAGGCGTCCACGATAATTTTTAGCATTGCTGATATGCAGGATCTTATGTTCGAAGGACTTGTTGATGAAATTGATGCTGCAAAAGTGAAAGTTGGAATGCTGGCGAGAATTTATGTAGGTTCATTGCCTGACGTATATATTACTGGAACACTAGATAAGATTTCTTTGCAGTCTGAAATGGGAAATATTGCAGCTGGCGGTGTTTCGGCTACTGGAGATAATTCGCCTTTTAACGTTGGGTTCGACGTTCAAGTGACCAATTTAAAGGTTCCATCTAATGTAGCTTTGCGTTCTGGATATTCAGCAACGGCCAAGATAAAGACTGGATTTGCACATAATGTTTTAATTTTACCGGCGCGCGTAGTACAATTTAAAGACAGTGAAACGTATGTTTTAGTTCCAGCGATATCATCGAAAAATGCAGAACCTATTCATGTTCCTATCGTTATTGGACTATCAGATGGAGTTAATATTGAAATTAAAAAAGGTTTGAAACCAGGGGATAAAGTTTTAGATAAGCAAGAAGTAAAGATTCCCGAGGCAGAATAGTTTTTTAAATAGAAAATAAAAATAATATTTTAATGAGTAGATAAGTATGGCAGATTGCAAATTAAAAAATCAATATAAAAATTTTCTTGGCGCAGTTGGTAATACGCCGATAATTAAGCTTGATTTTAACGTTAAACCCAGCATCCTTGCTAAACTCGAGCATTTAAATCCAGGTGGAAGCATTAAGGATCGTTCAGCATTGTTCATGATTAACGCAGCAGAACAACGTGGAGAACTTCTTCCTGGCGGTACGATTATAGAGGCCTCTTCTGGAAATCAGGGTATTGCTTTGGCCATGATAGGATCAGTTAAGGGATACCGCGTAATCATTACAGTTCCTGACAGGACTAGTGCTGAAAAAATAGCAACATTAAAAGCTTATGGCGCTGAAGTTATTGTTTGTAAAGATACTGATAGATTGGAAGATCCTGAAGGCTACCATGCAAGGGCAGAAATATTGCACAAACAAATTCCAAACTCTTACATGCCGAATCAATATTATAATATCGAAAATGCAAGAGCGCATTATTCAACAACAGGGCCAGAAATATGGGAGCAGACTAACGGTAAAATTACTTACTGCATTATGGCTATGGGCAGTTGCGGAACTATTTCAGGGGTGGGAAAGTATATTAAAGAAAAAAATAAGTCTATTAAGATAATAGGTGTAGATGCTATGACTTCATCGCTTTCTATGCCCGAGTCACCAAAAGCCTATAAAGTCGAAGGTATAGGCGTTGACGTAATAACGGATACTTTGGATAAAAGCGTAATCGATGAAATTGTGCCCATAAGTGATGATGATGCATTCGCGATGACTAGAGAACTAGCAAAGAAAGGATATCTTGTCGGAATATCAAGTGGAGCTGTAATGCATGTCGCCTTAAAATATGCCCAAAAACTCACATCGGAAGATACAATTCTAGTTATTTTTGCTGATTCAGGACGTGCTTATTCGAGTAAAGTATTTGGCTGCTAATTGTAACCATCTTGATAATTTTCTGCTTTTACGGTATCTTTCTTTTTCCTTATTTTAGTTTTGTAGGCACGTAGCTCAGGGGTAGAGCACCACCTTGACATGGTNNGGGGTCGGTGGTTCGAAACCACTCGTGCCTACCATTTTTCTTTATTTAAATCCTCTCTTTTCCGTAAATATTATGATTGCAATTGCATACAAAGATAAAAAAACACAGATAGATCGGCCAATGTCTGCTATTGAAATTGGCAAACTTGTGCTTAGCAAAGAAGAGATCAAAGGTGTAATTACTGCCAAAGTCGATGATAAGCCTGTAGATTTATCATTTATTGTGAGTAAAGACGCTGCTTT
>PLMI01000097.1 GCA_003142435.1 Coxiellaceae bacterium
GTTGTTGAATAAATAGTAATTAGTCAGTATTGTCATTCCCGCGAAAGCGGGAATCCAGACTTTTTTGTCTATGGATCCCCGACAGAATCATTCGGGGATGACAACCATGGTTTTTTGGACTGTTAAAGCATTTACGCAACAACACCTATCCAGATTGCATTGTAGCAAATTTATTAGTAGAATTGCTATTTCATTAATTTTATAACATTTTTGAGGTGATCTCTAATATTATGCCAATAGTAAAAGTACGCGAACATGAATCTTTCGATGTAGCTCTCCGCCGCTTTAAGCGCGCTTGTGAAAAAGCAGGAATTATGGGCGAACTCAGAAAAAGGGAATATTACGAAAAACCAACAGCTGAACGCAAACGCAAAAAAGCCGCCTCAGTAAAACGACACCAAAAACGCCTCACTAAAGACAGGGAATTTTTTGTTCGGGAAGACTAAAAATGGCTAATCCTTTAAGAAGCCGCATTGACGAAGACATGAAAAACGCAATGCGCAGTAAAGATAAGGCTAAATTGGCAACAATTAGATTGCTTCTTGCAGCCATTAAACAAAAAGAAGTAGATGAACGAATTGTGCCGGATGAAAATCAAATAATAGTGATTATTGAAAAAATGATCAAACAACGCAAAGATTCCATCGAGCAATTTCAAGCAGGTAACAGGCCGGATTTAGTCGCAAAAGAAAATGCTGAAATTGAAGTTTTAAAGCAGTATCTGCCTGAACCATTAAGCGAGTCTGAGATAGCCAGCCTTATTAAAGCAGCAATTGATGCGACCAAACCTGCCTCAATCAAAGAACTTGGCAAAGTTATCGCTCATATAAAGCCGCAAATTCAAGGCAGAGCTGATATGGGCAAAGTCAGCGCAAAAATAAAAGTAATTCTCGAGTCTTAAAATAAAAGATCGAGATTCTATATATTCCTCATACTCCTCGCAAGCAAGATTTCAAGGTTAGCACAAATAGACTCGAGCAGTTTGGAATTTACGCTAGGCGACGAGGAGAAAGCGACAGGAGTGTATATTTACATACATGACTGTCGCGAACGACGAAGCCAACAACGCGTACAAATTTGTCTGGAACAAATTTGAACAGCGAGTTTACGAGCTGGCCTCGCAAAGCGAGGTGCAAAGCAGGACAGCGCAGCATAAAACCAAAATGCGAAGAGTATATGCGAAGTTTATGACAACTATTCCTAAAGAATTCACCCATGAGCTTCTATCTAGAATCGATATTGCAGAAATAATAGGCCTTCGCATAAAACTTAAAAAAACCGGAAGCAATTACTCCGCTCTCTGCCCTTTTCATTCTGAAAAAACACCCTCGTTTACCGTGAGCCCTGCAAAACAATTCTTCCACTGTTTCGGTTGCGGTGCCCACGGTAATGCAATAAATTTCCTAATGCAATATGAAAACCTTGAATTCGTCGCTGCTGTGGAAACGCTTGCAAACCACATAGGCATTGAGATCCCCAAAAACGAAATACAGAAGAAAGACGATTTTATTCACAAAAATTTATACGCTCTTTTAGCGCAAATAAGCGATTTTTATCAAAAAGAATTACGGCAAGCAGAAATCGCAATAAAGTATTTAAAACAGCGCGGCTTAACGGGAGTAATATGCAAACATTTTAGTATAGGATATGCGCCAAACAGCTGGGAAAACCTGGAATCAATTGCGAAAAAAGACAATAACATCGAAAAACAATTATTGACTGCCGGGATGCTGATTGAAAAAAAAGAAAGGAAACGACTTTACTCACGTTTTCGCCATCGCATTATGATTCCTATCAAAGACAATCATGGCAATGTTATAGCATTTGGCGGACGCAGCCTAGATAACAATTCACTGCCAAAATATTTAAACTCCCCGGAAACGCCAATATTTCACAAAAGAAACGAATTATTTGGTTTATACGAAGCAAAAAAAGCTAATAAAAACTTAGAGCAAATTATAGTTGTCGAGGGATATCTTGACGTCATATCTCTTGTGCAATTTGAAATTACCAATGTCGTTGCAAGCCTTGGAACAGCCATCACAACAAACCAAATACAAAACTTATTACGATATACTTCCAGCATACTTTTTTGCTTTGACGGCGATAAAGCCGGTAAAGCTGCGGCGTTTAAAGCCATGCAAATTTGCCTTCCGTTAATGCGCGAAGGTATAAAAACAAGCTTTTTATTTCTTCCTGAAAAAGAAGACCCTGACAGCTTAATCCGCAAAATTGGCAAAAGCAGATTCTTAAACCGCGCTAAAAATGCCACACCGCTTTCTGATTTTTTCTTTCAAAAAATCACCGATGGTAAAAATATACAAAGTGCAGAAGATTCTGCAGAAATTGCAAGAATTGCCCAGGAAAATTTACAAAAAATGCCAAACGGCATTTACAAACAACTTTTACTAAAAAAACTTTCAGAACTGCTGAAGATCGAAACCAGCTATTCAAGCAAATTTGATTATTTATTAAAAGCAAATCCCAGGAAAGATCGCCTGGCCATAACGCAAAAACCTAAGGACCCTCGCTTATTGGCAATTAGCCTTTTATTGAACGCCCCACATTTAGCGCATCTTGTTGATTGTAAAGAGAATTTTGAGGGAGAACCCGAAGCGTATTGTACCCTGTTACTTGAGTTAATAAATTTGGCAAAATCACAACATAATTTAACAGTTGGTGCTATACTTGAATATTATCGTGATAGCACCCATTTTGAATTATTAAACAACCTCTTAAGTTGGGAACCTTTGTTGACAGAAGAGGATTTAAAAAATGAATTCTTAGGCGTTATTCAGCTCATTAAAAAGAGCAATGCGGAAAAGGCCATACAAGATCTTTTACAAAAAGCAACTAATTTTGGCTTAACTGATGAAGATAAAATAAAACTGCAAAAACTAATTGCAATAGCAAAACAGCAATAAAAAAACATCTGCTAAGTCGTTAAAAATTTAGCAGATGTTTTTTTGCCTAAATTTCAAGCGCTAACATAAATTTAATATATTTGTATATTTACAAAAAGAGACTACTCATGCCAATAAAAACGCTAAAACGGAACAAAATTAAACAAGCGGCAAAAGCGACAAAACAGTCTAAAAAAAGCACAACACACACTGCAAGAACAATTAAGCCGATTGTAAAAAAAGCAAAAGTAGCAGCCAAAATTGCATCCAGTTCTCTGCAACGAAAACAACTAAGAACAGTTAAGGTGATTAAAGAAAAAAAGAAAACTAAGCCTTTAAAAGAAAAAATAACGGAAAAAACCTTAATAAAGGAGCGCCCTCAAAAAGAACATCACCATAAAGAACAGCACGGATTCAACAACCATTTTGATGATTTACATGATTTATCAACAGAGCTAGAACACTCTCTTGATATTTTAGGCCTGTTGGATAATGTTGTAGACAGCGGTGAAGGCCAAATAGCCCCTATTTACGGGGATAATCAGGAACAAGAGCCGATACTTTTAACTGAACCCACACTTCCTCTGATTAACAATCCTTTACAGGAATCTGCAGCTGAACCGGCTGTAACTACTCTATCAACAAATGACCTGGAATCTGCACGGGCAACTACAGACCCAGTACGCATATATATGCGTGAAATGGGAACTGCAAAATTATTGACTCGCAGCGGAGAAATTTCAATTGCCAAAAGAATTGAAGAAGGGGTACAGCAAGCGTTATCATCCATGGGTAACTATCCAAACATAATAAAGGATGTGATCGAAGAAAATGAAGCAGGATCTGTAGCAATATGTGGTTTTTACGATCAAGATGAGTACCAACAAGATCCCGTTGTGCAAAAAAACGTACAAATCATTAAAGCTCAACTTCTTGAAGAAAAAGCAAAAGAGAATTTAAGTTTAGAGGCTGCTAATGCGCTTTTAAATAAACAAAGTGAAACCGTTTTGCAATCTTCTGCCTCAGGAAACGGCAAAAAAAACAAAATAGACCTTTCTGCTGCTGCAACTGAAGAGGAACATGTTAATGAAGACGATGATACTTTGGAACTAGAAGCTGATCCCTTTGGCGGGTTAGATCCAGCTTTAGTTAAGTATCGCTTCAATGTTCTAAGCCAACTTTACAATAAGTACACTAAAACTTTAGCTAAATTTGGCAAGTCTAATAAAAAAACTAAAGAATGCCTTGATAAACTGATTATTGAATTTACCCAATTTAAATTGACTCCAAAAGAATTACAAAAACAAGGGTTAAAAATTAAAAAAACTACTGACCGCATCAAAGATCAAGAGCATGCAATTCGCGACATATTTGTTAAAAAATGCGAAGTGCCACAAAAGGTTTTCATAGCTTCGCTCATAAAAAATGAGATTAATACAAAATGGATAAATAAATTCTATGCAGAACACAAAAACTATGCAAAAAAACTGCAAAAATATGAAACGGAAATAAACAGGGCACAAAGGAAGTTACATGAGATAGAAAAAGAAATTGGTTTAAGCATTCATGAAATAAAAGAAATAAATCACGAAATTCATTCCGGAGAAACTAAAGCTCGCAAAGCAAAAAAAGAAATGATTGAGGCAAATTTGCGCTTAGTTATTTCCATCGCTAAAAAATATACTAACCGCGGATTGCAATTTTTAGACCTTATTCAGGAAGGAAATATAGGTCTTATGAAAGCCGTTGACAAATTCGAATATCGACGCGGCTATAAATTTTCTACGTATGCCACCTGGTGGATAAGGCAGGCAATTACCCGTTCTATTGCTGACCAAGCCCGCACTATCCGCATACCGGTTCACATGATAGAAACCATAAATAAATTGAATAGGATTTCACGCCAGATAATTCAGGAAACAGGTCTTGAGCCATCATTGCCTGAATTAAGCAAAAAAATGCAAATTTCAGAAGATAAAATTCGCAAAATACTGAAAATAGCAAAAGAACCAATCTCTACTGAAACCCCAATTGGAGAAGATGAAGATTCATTACTCGGGGATTGCATTAAAGATACCTCATCGCTTTCGCCTGCGGACTACACGATAATTGCCGGATTAAGAGAAGCAACTAACGCTGTCCTTTCCTCACTGACTCCTCGTGAAGCAAAAGTTTTGCGGATGCGCTTTGGCATTAACATGAATACAGATCACACTTTAGAAGAAGTGGGTAAGCAATTCGACGTAACTCGCGAGCGTATTCGACAAATTGAAGCAAAAGCTCTAAAAAAACTGCGTCATCCAAGCAGAGCTGAAAAACTACAAGGTTTTGTAGAAGAAGAAGTTGAATAATTCACCGATATATAAATCGTCGGGGCGACCGGCGGTCGGCCGTTAACACCAAATTGCCCCTCATAGTTTCACGGACGATAGGCGGCCGTCCCCCTGTTCAGCAAACTGTTATGCCAATTTATGACATAAAACCAATATCACCTTGAAATATCCCTCCTACGCTTTTATAATCTTTCAAAGTACTAAAGATTGTAGAAACTACCAATTCATCAGTCGGGCTCATAGCTCAGTTGTGTGAGGCGGGGTTTTCGCAAAACACCGTTTTGCGCCGCCGAACGCCAGGCAGGAGCCTGACCGGAGCGATGCATCAGGATGACATAAACGCAAAAGATTGTAGAAACTACCGATTTATCAGTCGGGCTCATAGCTCAGTTGGTTAGAGCAGGGGACTCATAATCCCTTGGTCCTAGGTTCGAGTCCTAGTGGGCCCACCAATAAATCAAGGAGTTACAGCACGATGCCACTTCCCTACTCTGCCTCATAGTGCACAGATAGTAAATAATTTATGTAGAGAAACGATTAATGCTAAAAACTTTAATAGCAATTTGGTTTAGCGCTGGGCTTTTTGTAAATGCTCTGTTGTTTGTTCCTCAAATTTATAAATTGCTTAAGGTCAAAGATCCAATGGGGGTATCACTATTAACTTTTGGAGGATTTGTTCTTATTCAACTACCAATTATTTTGCATGGATATATAATTGGTGATTATTTATTGTTTTGGGGATATCTACTGAGCCTTGCCACCTGCGGTACAGTGGTAGTATTAATTATTTATTATAAAATCAAGAACAGAAAAAAACAAAAATAAGAATAAAATTATTAGAAAAGTAAGTTATAATATGAATAGATTCAAACCAGTTTTTAAATGCCAGGAAAATTATAAAGAAAAATTTAAAGATTCTAAATGTTTGCTTACAATAAGTGTTGGGCAAGAAGCGCATGAAAAAGAAAAATTTTCTTCTACAATTGATTTAGTTAATAAGTCTTTTAAATCTTGTGTGCTGGGTGTTAATGACATTCTACAACGGCATACCATGGCATTGTATAGCAATAAATCAGCAGATGATTTTTATGATATTTCTGTACTAGAAGGCAATGCTTGGTTAATTAGAAACGAGGAGTTTTATTCAAAATTTACTATTCCTGTTGAAATAGTAAGGTGGGATAAATGGTTATTCCATCCAGAACTCGAAAATAAAAAGAAATTTATTTTAAAAGCAATAAACGATGATTTAGAATACAGATCTTCATTTTCTGTGACGATTGACGAATTTTTGAGGCGTTTTTCCAATCGATCTGAAGTCGGAAAAGATAAAATGAGATACATGCATCAAGTATGTTTGGATTATCTAGTTGAGGAATGTGCCGCCATGTGCCTGTGGGTAGATATGGAGTGTCACTTCGACATATACCCTTCAAAAAGAAATCCCGCAATGCAAGCTACGCATGAACGTTTTATACTTCCTTATTATCCTGATTTATTACATCCAGTAGCAATCAAATTCAAATCTCGCAGAGATGTTAAACCGCAAATATTTACTTGTATCATTAATGATAAATAGAGAATCATACTATGGAACAGTGGCATGTTTTATTAAATTATTTCTTGGGATTTATTGTATTAATAATCGCTTTCACAATAGGATATTTTTGGAAAAAACTTTTAAGCCGCAAGAAATTATTTGATGATATTTTTCTAATAATTATAGTTTTTACAATTATGTTGTTACCTATTTGTATATATAGTCAAGAAGTGCAACTATATCTTCTATTTTGGGGTACAATTTTATTAGGAATAATTCCAAATATTTCTCTGGGAATATATTACTATTACATAAAGAAACAAGATAAAGACTCATATACAAATCTTGTGGGGTTTACTGCGGAAGATATAATAGAAAACTTGCCTGGCCATGTTTATTGGAAAAGTAGCAATGGCATTTGCCTTGGATGCAATAAAAATCAATATATTGATATTGGTCTAACTGATAAGAAAGAATATATCGGAAAAACTGACTATGAATTGTTTACTAAGGAGCAAGCCGATCAACTAACTTTAATAGACAAAGAAATTTTAAGTACGGGAAAACAAGTTATAGTAGAAGAAGTAAGTAAAATTGCTAGTGGTGCAGAAGCTTTATATTTGTCATATAAAGCCCCTATAAAGAATAAAAACAATCAAATAATAGGAATATTAGGGTTTTCTTCAGATATAACAAACGCAAAAAAACATGAGATAGAACAAAAAGAGTTTTTAGAAAATATCATCTCACTGGTTCCTGGTCATGTTTATTGGCTAGATAAAAATTGCGTATATATGGGATGTAATGATGCCCAAGCGAAAAGCGCAGGCCTTTCTTCAAGGCACGAAATTGTTGGCAAACGAAACAAAGATTTACCCTGGAATTACCACACAGAAATACCCGAACTTTTGGATAAAGTAAATCAAGAAGTTATGGAAACTGGAGTTTCACAAGTAATTGAAGAACCAGCAGCAATGTTAGATGGAACTCAAGGTATATTTCTTTCTAACAAAGTCCCTTTACGTAATAAAATGGGAGAAATTATTGGGCTATTAGGAATTTCTATGGATATAACTAATTTAAAATCTTTACAAATCGCAAAAGAAAAAGCCGAATTAGCAAGCAAACAAAAAAGCGATTTTATTCACAACATGGAGCACGACATCAGAACTCCATTTAATGGCGTGTATGCCCTAGCAAGAATCTTGGCTGAACAAGAAACTGACCCAACGAAAAAAGACCGTCTGGAAAAAATTAGCAAATCAGGTAAAGAATTGCTTGATTATTGTAATGCCGTTCTGGATTTTTCCAATATTGAGGCTGGCGGAGCCAATATCAGGCATAAACGGTTTGACCTTAAGGAGCTTTTGAGCAACATTATAACCATGGAAGGTGCTACCGTGGCACACAAGAATCTAAAATTAACTTTGAACTATTCCGATAATATACCGCACATTTTGATTGGCGATGACATAAGAATACAGCGGATTATGTTGAATTTAATGAGTAACGCTATTAAATTTACAGAAATTGGTGGAGTAAAGATAATAGTTTCTCTAGCTAAAGAGAAACCAGAACAAAGAGAGGTAGTTTTAAAAATAGTTGTTGAAGATACCGGCATAGGTATTTCAGATGATAAAAAAGATATTATCTTTGAGAAATTTACCCGCCTTAGCCCATCAAATAAAGGTAAATATAAAGGAATGGGTTTAGGTTTATATGTAGTTAAGCAGTTTATGAATGACTTGAATGCTGATATAGATTTAATTAGCGCAGAAGGTAAAGGAACAGCATTTATCTGTACAATACCTTTTAAATTACCACTTGAAAATGTAATTTAATAATAGGGAGCATAACAATATTATGCAAATCGCAGAAATGAAAGTGTTTCTCGTGGAAGATGAGCCAATAGGACAAGTTATGGTAGAAACACTCCTAACCAGTTTAGGTGTTAAAACAATTGATATTGTGGGTACTGGCAGTGAAGCTATCAAATTAGCAGAAAAAAAAGCATACGATCTTTATCTTATTGATATTGGCCTACCAGATATAGATGGTTTTCAAGTTATGCAAAAAATTTGTGAATTATATGGCAAGGATGCCAATGTTTTTGCACTGACCGGGCATAGTGAAAAAGAATATAAATCAAAATCACTAGCTTCTGGAGCTAAAGGCGTTATTACCAAACCACTAACCAAAGAAAAATTCCTTGAAATCGTAACCTTTCTAGAAAAGACCGACAACAAATCATAAGTTAAGAAACTAAAGTACCTATGAATCTTTGTGCACTGGCGGTGCAATTGCTTGCAAATAGTAAAAAGATATTTCTCAAAAAATTAGCAGGAGCAATACAATAACAATAATATCTCATTCATCAGTGATATCTTTTAACCTTCTATGGCGTTACTCCTTTTGCTTTTATAGTTTTTAGTTAAGACAGGGTTCACTACGACTCGCTCATTCGTTATAATATCACAGTTCATTTTTATATAGAGGCTTTTGTGTTAGTTTTAATAGATGAAAGCGGTTGTTGCGGCTTTGGCGTAAAAGGAGTATCTCCTTTTTTTACGCTTGCTATGGTTATTTTCGATGACTTTAAAGAAGCCGAGGGAATATCTAAAGAAATTGCTAATTTGAGAAGCAAACTAAACGTCAAAAAAGAATTTAAGTTTAGCAAAACACATCCAAATGTAAAAAAATCATTTTTCTCAACAATTAGTAATTATAATTTTTTAGTACGTGCGCTAATTGTCAATAAATCGAGGGTTACGAGCAATCACCTAAAACAAAACTGCGATCATTTTTACAATTATTTTTTAAAAATC
>PLMI01000082.1 GCA_003142435.1 Coxiellaceae bacterium
AAAGAGCAACCCAAATTATTACGATATTTTATTAATCCCGATATTGCGAGTGTCCATAAAACAAATGACGGATTAATGTAAAAAAATTGTCTTTTTTTGCAAATACTTGATTTTATTGGAGCTTTTGTAGAATGTTTATTCACATTTTATTGTCTATCTATAGCTCTTTTTATAATTGGGATAAGTCTATTTATAATTTTTGTATGGTATATTACTTTTTCGCAAAGTGACATGTTGAAACCCATGTTCATCTAAAAGCATACCGATATGTTTTACTTCATTTACATTATCTGGTCCTAAGATTATTTCGCTTAAAAAAGTTTTACAATGCCATTTGAAGTGTAAATAAGGGATAATTCTTTGCCCATCGCTGCACTTAAATTCGATATTATGTCTATTGTTTTTGAGTTCGGTTAATGGATTTGACATTATTTTATAATTTGGTGTTTTTATTATCCTATATTCTTTTTCGGCAAAGTATGCTTTATCTTTGAATATTTTACATAAATGCAAAAGGTTCTATGTGTGCTATGAAAGTTTTCGCGTTGAAACTGTGAACCTTTTAGAATTAGCTTACCATCACGTCCGCGAAATGGTGCTGGTGGCAAAATATATATAGGAAGATCGAATACTTTGTTTGCTAAGTCAAAATACTCTGTTTCATCTTTATAACCTTCGATTTTAAAAAAAACCAAACATAACTGAATTAATTTTTTCTGAAGTTCATTATTGTAAATTACTGGACTTAATACAATTTTACTATCTATTGCATGAAGAGAACTATGCCCTTTTGGATTTATACCTATTATTTCTAGTGCTTTGGGATCAATATTAAAGCCAACAACAAATCCTCGCCCATGATCAGCATAATTTATCCATTGACTAAGTAATTGTTCTTCTGCAGATAAACAAAAGACAAAGGGTTCATTCAACGCTAGAGTCAAATCGTCATTAAATAATGCATGTAAATTTCTGTATGAGTCTAAATCTAAATTAGGTCGTATAGACTCATTAATTAATTTTTTTCCATAACTCATTTCTGAATAATCATTCATTCCCCTTATATCAGATAAATATAGTTCTTGAAATTTAATAAAATTAAGCAAAGCATTAGAGTTGCAATAATGATAAAGTATTTTTGGGAGTGAATATTTCTCCTCCTTAAAAATATCTGTTATTTCTTTTAACAAGGTATCAATATTCATATTTTTTATGTGAACTTTAGTTGGTTTGGAATACAAATATAAAAAATTAATTTTACTTATTAAGAGCTGGTGGATCAAAAACAACCTTGGAAAAAATACCATTTTTCTGCTAAAAATAAAATTATCAGAAGAAAAATAACTTTATTATTAGTAAAGCTCTTATGCAAAAACCTTCTTAACTTTTTCAAGTCCTTTGAGCAAAATATCTATTTCATCTTTAGTGTTATAAATACCAAAAGAAACTCTTGTTGTTGCCGGTATTTGAAAGCGTTCCATCAAAGGCATTGCGCAGTGATGACCGGCGCGAACAGCTATTCCTTCACTATCTAAAATCGTGCCTACGTCGTGCGGGTGAATTTTATCTAAAACAAAAGAGATTACGCCAATTTGTGTCTTCGAGTTTCCAATAAATTTTAATTCAGGAACAGAAGCAAGTTTGTTTTTCGCATATTTTAAAAGCTCTTTTTCATGTTGAATTACATTTTCCATGCCAATTTCGTTAAGGTAATCTATAGCCGCGGCCAAACCAATAACTCCTTCGACGTTTTGTGTTCCTGCTTCAAATTTTGCTGGGATTTCCGCATAATCTGAATGCTCAAAAGTCACCCTTCGTATCATGCCTCCGCCCACTTGATATGGAGGCATTTTCTCCAAATGCTCTTTTTTCCCATATAAAACGCCAATGCCTAATGGAGCATATATTTTATGCCCGGAAAAAGCGTAAAAATCGCAATCCAAATCAGCAACGTCAATGGATACGTGAGGCGCGGCTTGTGCTCCATCAACCAAAACAAAGGCACCGGCTTCGTGCGCCATTTTTACCATTGTTTTTATTGGATTAATTGTTCCTAACACATTAGAAACATGGGCAATTGCGACAATTTTTGGGCGCTCCTTTAATTTTTTCTCGTAATCTTGTAAATCAATATCCCCCTTATCGTCAATAGCGGTAACCAATAACTTAGAGTTCTTTTCATTACATAAAACCTGCCAGGGAAGAATGTTGGAATGATGCTCCATATTCGTGATCAAAACTTTGTCATTCGCTTTTACATTTACTCTGCCAANNAAAATAATTTCCTCGCCATATTTAGCCCCAATAAATGAACATATTTTCACACGGACATCTTCATAGGCTTTAGTTGCTTCGTTTGACAAAAGATGAACGCCACGATGAATGGCTGCATTGAATTCGGAATAATAAGAACGTAAGGCATTGATGACTTTTAAAGGCTTTTGCGTCGTTGCGGCATTGTCGAAATATATAAGCGGCTTTCCTTTGATGTCTCTTGTTAAAATTGGGAAGTCTTTTCGAATTGAATTAAGATTCATATTAAACCCCGCTTTTAATTATGCGATCAAAATTCGTAGAAGATTTTTATAGTCTTCTGCGATGTTGGCATCTGATTTAACTAATTCTTTTATAGTGCGGCAAGCATGAAGAACAGTCGTATGATCACGCCCGCCAAATACGCTTGCAATTTCGGGAAGGCTTCGATCTGTTAATTCTTTGGCTAGAGCCATAGCAATTTGCCGGGGCCTTGCTATTGTCCGCGTACGTTTTTTTGACAATAATTCGCTGACCTTTACTTTAAAATATTCAGCTACAATCTTCTGAATATTTTCAATGGTAATCAAGCGCGCATGCACAGCCAATAAATCCTTCAAAGCATTTTTGGCAAATTCCAGCGTAATTGGTTTCCCGACAAAATGTGACGTTGCAATCACCCGCTTTAATGCGCCTTCTAACTCTCTAACATTGGATTGCACATGTTTGGCGATAAAAAAAGCTACTTCTTCCGGTAACTCTACTTGAGATTGTTGCGCTTTTGTTGCCAAGATTGCAACTCTAGTTTCAAACTCAGGAGGTTCGATTGCAACTGTTAACCCCCAACCAAATCTTGATTTTAAGCGATCTTCCAAACCATCAACTTCTTTTGGGTAGCGGTCACAAGTCAAAATAATTTGCTGCTGCGATTCAAATAACGCATTAAACGTGTGAAAAAATTCTTCCTGACTTCTTTCTTTGCCAGCAAAAAATTGAATATCGTCTATTAACAAAGCATCGAGGGAACGATAAAAATTTTTAAAATCATCTATGGACTTGCGCTGCAATGCACGCACCATATCAGCTACAAAACGCTCAGCATGTAAATATAAAATATTTGCTTGTGGATTTTTACGCAAGATTTCATTGCCAACGGCATGCAGCAAATGTGTTTTCCCCAAACCAACTCCGCCATAAATGAACAGTGGGTTGTAAGCTTTTCCCGGTTCCGATGCAACCTGTAAAGCTGCGGCAGCCGCCAATTGATTGGACTGACCTGTTACGAAAGAATCAAAAGTAAAAGTAGCATTTAAACAATTGCGATATTTTTCAATTAATTTAGCTGTTAAAGAACTTGCTTTTGACTTTGCTTCTTCCTTGGAATTGCTGCTATTCTTTGCGCTGTCAATATCGCCATCCTGAGTTTTTGACCCCACAATAAGTTTCACAATGGGTAATGGCTTTACATGAAGATTTTGCAGGATAGACTTAATCATGTCCAAAAAATTATCCCGGACGTATTCGAAAACAAAATTATTAGGTGCAAATAACATCCATTCATCGTCCCGCGTTTCAAACTGCAAAGGAAGAATCCAGGTATTAAATTGTTTGATAGTAAGACGATCCTTTAGATCTTCTACACACTCTTTCCAGATAGAAGATGACACAATAGATAGCTCCGATGAAATTACCACTATAGCTTTTATAAATAGAAATTTAAAGGTCCATACAAATAAAATTCAAGATAAAAAAACGACACAATGAATTATTTTAGTAGTTTTTAAAAAGTCGTTAATTATAGTACATAAATTTCATTTTGCTTGATTATTTTTAAAAAAGTAAAAAATATTATTTGTATCTTTTTATTATTTTAAAGATAAAAACTGCGAAATGAATAATTATTTTATTTCAAATGAAGTAATTACAAAAAAATTTTTCTTTAAAAAAATATAAAGGAAATATTAAAAAAACATTTGCAGAAAACAACTTTCATGTGCTATATTTTAATTACTCATGATGAGTCTTCTAAGACAGGGGTTGATATCCTAAGCCAAAATGGACTTAATTATGGAAATGGGTTTTTTCAAGATGAAAAATTTCAACCCCTGCGTTTTCCCTCGTGATTAAGCAGCCACTTTTTCACATCAAATAACTTTCCTTTAGTTTGCCCTGAATAACCGCCTAAACTGCTCACGCCGACAACTCTATGGCAGGGAATTACAATTGCAATTGGGTTAGAGCGACAAGCATTGCCAATAATACGAGGCCCTGTTTTTAATTTCTTGGCTAGAGAGCCGTAAGTAGTTGTTTCACCACTTAAAATAAGCGTAAGCTCCTGCCAAATCTTTTTTTGTAAGGAAGTGCCAACAAGTTCAAGAGGCAAAGAAAAACGAAACTTTCCATCGCCAAAATATTGCTGCAGTTGCTTTTTTACTTCTGAAAATAACGCAAGATGCGAATTAGGAACATCTGTTAACGCAAATTCCACTGTCTTTTCTTCGCTAACGTATTCCAACCCAGCCAATTTGTCATTGGCAATTTTAATCAGTAAATCCCCAACAGGAGAGGAAAAAACATTTATCTTTTCCATGCGGCACTCCATTTTTTTGTATTGCGATTAGCCTATATACCCAAAGCATTTACTCGCAACATCCTGTTGCTCGCCCTTCGGGCTTGCCTGCGGCAATTGCGAAAAGCCGCACGTCCATGTGGCTTTTGTCAATTTGCGACAAGGCGCAAGCGAAATCGAGTAGCGGAGCATACATTTACGTATGTGAGCAGCGATGTCGAGNNATAAAATATATAGAAATTATTCCTTGCTTGCCTCTTCGGCGGTTGTTTTATCTTTAGAAACAATTTTCTCTCTAATGCGTGCTTTACGGCCAGAAAGATCGCGCATATGATAAAGTTTTGCCTTTCTCACGTCGCCGCGCCTTTTAACGACAATACTATCAATTTGCTTACTGTAAACCTGAAAAGTACGTTCCACGCCTTCTCCATGGGAAATTTTGCGAACTATAAAAGTGGAATTCAAACCTCGATTGCTCTTGGCAATAACAACTCCCTCATATTGTTGCAAACGGCCGCGTTCGCCATCTTGGATCTTTATTTTAACAATAACCGTATCGCCAGCGCGAAATTTCGGCACTGCTACACCTTGCATTTGTTCTTGTTCTATTTGTTGTATTATTGGATGACTCATTGTTTTACCTCTAATGCACTTATTTTTTACTCATATCCTCGATAAATTCATTTAACAGCGCCATTTCTTCTTTGGTCAGCTGTCGTTTTTTCAACAAATCCGGACGCCGTAACCAAGTGCGCCCTAATGCTTGTTTTAGGCGCCATCTGGCTATAGCCTCATGATTTCCACTCAATAATACCTGAGGAACGGCCTTTTGTACAACAGTTTCGGGTCTTGTATAATGCGGATAATCAAGCAATCCTTCTGAAAATGAATCCTGATTTGCTGAATTCTCATCGCCCAAAGCTCCCGGCAAAGTTCTGGTAATAGTGTCAATCAAAATCATGGCGGCCAATTCCCCGCCGCTTAAAACGTAATCTCCGACTGACAATTCAAAGTCTATTTCCGTTGCAATAAGCCGCTCATCAACGCCTTCATAACGGCCCGCGATAAGAATTAAGCCTTTGTAAGCGGCAAGGTCCTTAACGACCTCCTGATCCAACATTTTACCTTGGGGAGATAGATAAATAGTTGCTTTTTCGCTTGCGGCAAAATTAGCAAAATCATCCTGCTTTTTAAAAGCAGAAATAGCTTTTTGCAATGGCAAAACCTCCATAACCATCCCTGGCCCTCCCCCATAAGGCCTATCATCGATGCGCCCGGTTTTATCGTCGGTAAAATCTCTTGGATTTAAACAGGATAATTTTATCAAGCCCGAATCTAAAGCGCGCCCAACTATGCCATACTGCATAGCGGCAAACATCTCCGGAAAAATTGTTATTACGTTAAAATTCATAGTACTTGTACCGAGTTAAAAATAGGATGACTATTGCTAATCATATATTCAGCAGAAATTTCCCCAAATTCCTTTCGCACATCTTTAAGAGCATCCTTCGGAATATGAAAACATAAAGTTGCGGCAATTTTAGAATACAAGTGATTTAACTCCTCCTCAGTAAATTTAGTCTGTCCCGCATTTTTAAAACATGGGCACGAACTGGCAGTCTCTTGTAATGCCTGCAAATAAGGTACTTCATCAATGTTTCTATTGCTTTCCGAACGAAGCAACATACACTTTAATCCAAGAACATATCGTTCTTGAAACGTAATGCTCGGATTATCTAACCGCTTTCGCAGCTCAATCGCCTCTAGCAACATCTCTATAGCGCAAACATCAAGCCGCTCTTCCCAATGGTGTTCCTTAATTAACTGCAGCTTATCCTTTAAAATTTCTAAAAGGCTTTCTTTTGTTAAATTAAATTCTTCACCTTTCTCACATATTTTAAAAGATTTATTTTCTAAAACCAATTCCATGGCATCTTTTAATTTAATGCGAAAATATACAAAATTATTCGTTTTGGATGAAATTTTTCTCAAATTAATATATAGACATCTATAATCATCTTTGGGAATTACACCGCCTCTTTTATTGAATATACGTGTTTCAATACCATACAAATATTCCATGAGACATAAACAAGCCGGATTATAAGCCATAAACAGCGCTTCCCTTACTCCAATTTCACTAATAGCATATACCATTTGTACTGGCCAATTTTTATATGAATATACACGAATAGCGACATTAGCAACTGCCACCTCTCCTTTTATCTTTTCTGAAACAGAAAATAAATCATTTAAGTCTCCAGACCATGGCGCATGTAACAAAAAACATCCAAAATTACCAAAGTGTTCCCCATTCATGTAACCTATAGTTGCTTCTAATTTCCCCAAATTAGCGGAAAAAATAGGATGTTCCATACTTTCAATATACAATCCAAGATGTGTTTCGAATTTTAATTCCATATCTTTGCTTATTACTCCAGCATTTATACAAATAGGTGAGTTTTGTGAAATTTTTTGCTCAGCACACACGCCCATTCCTATCATGCTATTGCCCGTAGTATACAAAACTAAACGCAATGGTCGCTGGATAATTCCTTCAATCATAAGTTCTCTTTTATGCAGCTCACCCTCTAAATCTGCACGAGAGAAATCTTTCTTCCCCTTAAATTTATCCTTTAATTCTTCGTTTAATTCTTCGTTTAATTGATTGAGAACTGCATCTCTTATTTTTTCTTTATTAATTCCACTTATTGCTGAATAAAATTTTTTCGGGCACAAAACATCATTAGACCATACGAAATTAGGACGACAAAAAAATGCACTAGCTGAAACAAAGTAGGGATTATATCTTGTGGCATCTGGTGAACAATCAGACACCCTGATGTATGGCTCCGCAGACCCTTTAACTATTAGTTCCAGAGCCTCGCTACCACAACATGGTGGCTGCTGTCTAAACATACTATTTTTATTTAAATCTTCTGCAACCCCCATATCTCACCTTATAATATAAATAATTGATAACATAAGTTATA
>PLMI01000160.1 GCA_003142435.1 Coxiellaceae bacterium
ATTTTTTTATTACATGTTTTTGCTCTTATTTTGACTATATCCGTAAAAACGCCCTCTTTTGTTACAAAAATTCGAACTGGCTAATTTAAAATAGCAGCAAATTACATCATCGCCCCCACCCTTCTTTTATTCTTAGTGCTTATCGGAAAACAGAAAAAAACCTCTCTGGAATAATTGGNNTGGCAAGCGCGTATAAGGCGATATTAATAAATAATTTCTTTGCAAAAATATAAAAAATGCACAATAATGCGGTTTCATAATAATTACAAATCCGTTCTCTAACGCTAAAAAAATCCAGGGGTAAAAAAATGGCTCTACTACTCGCAGACCAAAACATCTTTAACCAAAAAACAACAGAAACCGAATTGATTAGGTTTGTAGAACGACTTAACTTTATTACTACACGATATCTGAATGTGGCAAATTCAAAAGTCCCTCCCGCGTCCAGATTACTGTATAATGAGATATATGGTATGTTTAGTTTAAAATATCTATCGCTTATTAATGGGAAGGAGCATACATTTGACCGTAGACCTGAGCAAGAAGTTGCTGCCCTATTAATTTATTCATTTCCGAGAATGTTGAAAGATTTTTTAATTAATAAATGTCATTTGCAAATCGAGGAGAAAAATCAACCCAATCCTATTGGAATCGGAACCGTTCATTTACTAAAGATTGATTTGAAGAACCAAACAAATCAACAATCAATCGATTTCGCTAAATTAGTAAATGAATACCTTAAACTTACTATCAACGCAATGTCATTAATTAGAGAGTTTTTCATGGGTTATTATCAAGAGCTTTCGAACATTGATAGCAATAAAATCGAAGGTAGAGGAATATCGGTATCAGTTGGTGAAGGAGCAGATGGCAAAATTCAGATTGATTTTATAATCCAATTAGCTTCTTTCAATTGTGACCAAATTAATATTGAAGCAGCCACAAAACTATCAGCTTTAGCGACAGCACATAAACTGACAATGAGAATGTTTATTGATGTTGATGTTAAGGAAAGCTTTCTTTATCCTTATGTTGAGCTCCAAATAGACAAAAATGACCTTGCTAATCTAAAAGCATTTATACAGAAAATACCAGATACCGTTTTATCTCTAACTCAGGAGCACTTACAATGTCCTACTCCGTAATAGCAAAACTTTTACAAATTTAAAAACCAGGCTGATGTTCTTTCGCATTTTTATTTTACCTAAAAACTTGATGCTATTTTATTTTGCTTAAATATCATCAGGTTACATCAATTCCTGCCCCATTTTTTTATCATTTACAAAACCATTCAATAATTTTTCACCTCTTAAAAGTTCCTTAAGGTTAATAGACCAAAATAAAAATGAGTATTTCAACAATAACAATCAAAAAACTAACTCTTAAAAATATTTTATGCACTATTATTACGACACAAATGATCACGCTGAAATTTATCACGGTATAAAACATAGCGAGTTAGGAGCTATAGGCTTTATCCCCTTGCAAAATCTATTGAAAAAAACAAAAGATGAATCCACCGAAAAAGGAAAATTATTATCAAGATTAGAGCTAGTTGTTAAATGGTATCTCGCTCTATAATGGTATCTCGCTCTATATGGAAATAAAAATGAAAAAGATACTCGAACTGAATTTCTAAACACAATAAACATTTTTAATAGGCATACGAGCCAACCTCAAGCACGCGCAATTTTAAATATTGTAAATGAAGCCAGGCAAAATGATTCTACAAGTACGGAACAAATAGTTGCTGATGTAATCAATATAACAAAAACCCTACCAAGAGTAAGTAGCACATTGTGTTGGCTTTTACGTGCGGCCGCTAACTTCGACGGCAGTGTTCTGGGAGAAATTCCTGCCACTCAAGATAATTACTTCCTTGTTAATAGAAAGTAAAGTTGTTTTTTGGTACCGAGGGTCGGAATCGAACCGACACGGTGTTACCACCACCAAATTTTGAGTCTGGCGCGTCTACCAGTTCCGCCACCCCGGCAATTATTGGATTTTAGAAATCCCTCAAATGCGATTTCACATTATAATGAAATAGGATAGCCGGTCAAGAAAAGATCCGGACTAAATCGTTAAATGTCGCTTGAATTGCAATTAAAATCAAAAAAATAATACCTAAACGAAATATCAATATTTGCACTGCGACTGGAATAGGTCGACGGATTATTCCTTCTATTAAAAATATTAAAATATGTCCGCCGTCTAAACCGGGAATTGGAATTAAATTGATAAAGGCAAGCATAATGCTAAATATCGCCAAAAAGCTGAAATAAACAATTATTCCCTGGTTTAGGGCGGTTGAGGAAGATTGATAAACAGAAATTGGGCCGCCTAAAACACTAATCGGAAGCTTACGGGTAACAAGTTTTTTTACTAACAAGGAATTGAATGCAACAAATGTATAGGTTTGTTGAAATGCCTCACGAAGGCCGGCGCCTAGTGAATATTTCATATNNGGCGCCTAGTGAATATTTCTCCATAAGCAACATTTCAGGCGGCCATTTTATAGGCGGCGGCGAAACACCTAAAAATCCCTCTTTTTCCCAGCGCATGGCAAAGCGTGAACCAGTCAGAATAGAAATTTGCATTGTTTTATCGCCGCGCATAATTGTAAGCTGCAAATTTTGCTTTGGATTTTTTTTGATAAATCCAACAAAATCTCCCCAATCATTAACAGGAAGCGAATCAACCT
>PLMI01000147.1 GCA_003142435.1 Coxiellaceae bacterium
AAACTCGTTTTATTGTAGATCGTGAAATCACAATCTTACGAGTTTGCTCTTGTAAATCAATTAATTACATCTAATTGTAAACAGCCCCTAGTATTTCAATAGCATTGCCTCTAATTCGATAAGGAATTATATATGGCGTATCTGAAACAATTAATTCTCTAGTGTTAGGAACTCTGCCATGCCTTCCTATGTGAGGCTGCAAGGATAAAAGCTCAGCGGCATCAATTATACGCTTAGCAACACGATTAGCTGCAGATGGACTATCTATAGCGATATACTGCCGCAACGATTGTAAGTCTGTAATTGCGTCATCTAACCATTTAATAATCACTTAGGAGACCCCTGTTCTTTTTTAGTGCCCCAGCTATTTAGCCATTCCACAACTTTTGCATGACCAATAAATTTTGCTTTCTTACTATTTGCCTTACTAAGAGATTTTTCAACGGCTTTAACTTGCCAAGCTTGAGTAGCTAAATAAGATTCAATCGCTTCTGCCGCTAAAAACGATTTAGTTCTATGTGTTGCCTCAGCTAAAACTTCTAACTGCTCCCGCGCCTTAAGCGAAACCCTAACGCTTAATGTAACTGCTGGATCATTATTTCGTAAATTATTCATAACCACAATCTCATCGTATACTTTGTATACTTTAATTATAAACTATCTCGAAAAATTATCAAATAAAAGTTAATTTTAAAGCCATCTTCTTCCTCACAAAACTCCTAAAAGAAACGATAATCACTAATACCCTATTTTTTTCAGCACCTTAGAAACTTCTAAAATCTCAGCATGAATTTTGTTATAAAACTCTTCTACGTCTTCCATGGTAATTTTATTCACTTCCGCAAAGCATAAAGGATTATTACACTTATGCTATTTACTTTTGCCCCAGCGATGATTGATATGCTAATGCATCATCACAATAACCTTTTCCCCAAAAAGAATTGGTTACTATATAGTTACGGAATGTTACATCGACAGGATATACAGTATCATCGATATCACCATTAGAATACACCGCTCTGTCTTGGTAAATTTCTAAAGCACATTGATAGTTATCAGATAGCTCATATGCACGTGGATAAACGGTATAATGTCGATTTACTAAAGGATAAAAAGAAGCAGTAACACTGCATACGTGATCATTATTATTTTTTTTGCCTACATAATATATATCTCTAAACGTAAACAATTTACTAGCTGGAATTTTCGTATTTATTTTTTCTGTAAAAGCGTTAATATAAAACGCTAGTTGATTTGAACATTTATAAGGATCCGTTAAAGCCACTAAATTCAATGGCGCATTAAATGTAATGTCTGCTGTTTTTCCTGTTGTAGGTGCTCTATACCAAATTCCACAGCCTGATAAAAGTAAACTTAGTCCACATACAAAAAATAATAATCCCTTTCGCATTTCACGCTCCGCTTAATATAAATGTTGTAATAGTTAATTTGATAAAATACTTTATTGATGCTCTGAAAATTAGTTTAATAACTCTACTCACTGTGTTGCAACTGTTGAAAAAAATATCTTTCAAATTTTCTCTATACATTATACATTTCGAATGTGAGATATTTTCTATAAGCTAATAATCAAAATAATTTTTTTCATATGTATTATCTATTTTAGTAAATATAAAAAATTAATTACTTTAATTACAGGGTCGATTATTTTTTATTTTCTCCATTACTATGGACAATCTTTCTTCCTCAATAGCAAGAGTTTTCACCTTCTCATTCAAACGCTCAACATGTTTAACATAGGTTTTTGCTTCTGCTACGCAATACAGAATTTGCGAACGAATTCTATCAAGCTGCTCTTGTAAATCCGCAATTGTTAAATTTGACCTCATATTTTCTAGCGTTAGTATACTCATCTTTACATGCTCCTTTTATAAATTATAAGTTAATGGGGATCAGCAGATATTTTTCTCTGCTGACTTTGTGAAATTACTTTTACTTTATTATTTGAATTTGATTCCGTTTTTTGATTTTGAGATTCAAAATAAAGATTTTTTGGGAGCGAATTATGCCGCGTAATATTTAGGGTACTACTATTTGTTTTCCCAGCCTCTTCACTTACGCCTGATTTTACAACTGCTGTTGGTGTTATAGTAATAGGATTAAAATTATTTGATGAGTTAACTTCTGGAAATGTTTGTTTGAAAGCATAATTATTAGCTGATTCGGGTATTCGTGTTTTTGTCTTCATATATAAGATCCCTCTAAGGAACAATATTTTTTTAATGTAACCTCTTTTTTGACACAAAGTTATTTACAAATTACCTTTTTTTCAAACCACATGCAATCAAGAATAACCTCAACACAGAATAGAGGCTATAAAATTTATTTTACAATAAAACAAGAATTCTTGTTTGTCAACAAAAAATTGTTACTTAACGTTGGAATTATGCGGAGTGGATTTCTGATAAAGAAATACTAGTTTTTACAATTGCTATTTGTCCAAAATATTTATATTACTGTAAGCCTATTGTCTACGGGAAAGTTACTTGCAAACATACAACGATCATCGCCAAAAACATCAATAACTTTTAAAACCAATGAAGTAATAGAATCAATATTCCACCCGTAGTCAACCCTACCTAGCCCCGAAATTTTAATTGAACCGGTTTTGTGAGATACGAGAACCTTTTAGGCCTTTTTGCCATAATATATCAATACCTAGCGCATGCTAGTATCCGATCGCATCCCAGCATGATCTATAATTATTTGAATATCAGGATGTTTCTTTGCCAATTCGGCAGCCCTGATCATTTGAAATGTATTTTCAATAAAATTCTAATTAACAATAATTATTGTTTTTAACTTGCATAAAATTATATTATAACAATTATTCTTGACCAACGTTTCTATTTTTACTATAATTTAAAAAACTCATTCAATATTTATTGCTCGAAAATAATCATGGAATTATCATCAATTTCAATATTAAATAACGTTACAATTAGCAACCGGGTTATAAAAGAAACATTATCCGATAGAATAAAAAGAGCTTTGGAAAGGCTATCTATAACACAAACAGAACTAGCTAGAAAAATTGGTGTCAAACAACAAATAATTCAATATTTATGCAACAGTAAAACCAAGACTTCTATCTTCACTTATAAAATTGCCGATGCCTTGAAAATAAATCCGTTATGGCTTGCCACAGGTGTCGGCTATATGTTTTTAGAAGATGATTTAGATTATCAACTGATAAAATCACAAAAAAAAATTCCACTTGTAACCACTGAGCATCTAAAAAATATAATTCAAAATAAATTGGATATAACTAAAATAACCGTTCAAGAATGGATTTTAACTGACGGAAAACTCGGCAAGGGAAGTTATGCAATTTCTTTAAAGGATCAATCTATGATGCCTCGCTTTGAAGAAGGAACTCTAATAGTATTTGATGCTCAAATAGTACCAAAAAATAAGGATTACGTTTTGGCTCATTTATCAATGACTAATGAAATAATTTTTCGTCAGCTTATTAAAAACAGAAAAGAAAGTATTTTACAGCCACTAAACACACATGGTTATAAAGCCATAAAAATGTCTGGAATAGATAAAATATATGGGGTAATGAGGGAAGCGCGATGGAGCTACTAAATTCAACACAATTTAAATTATTTCCATACATAAAAANNTTTTAAAAGCATCATTGGTTTTTTTCACTATCAATCAGAATTAAATAAAAATTTTTATCCTTGTTCACTTATTAATGAGTTTACTCTTGATAAAAAGGGAAATACGATAATTAAATATAAAACATTTGGTCATCGATGTGATTTCAGCATTAAACTTCATGATCTCTTTTTAGATAAACAACTACTAGAAAAATTTCACCCTATAGAAATATCAAAAATAACATTTCTAGCCTTTGGTGAAATCTTCTTTTCCATTCCTGAAAACGAAAGAATAACAAAATTCAATCAAATTAAAGAAAAAATTTTAAAAAATCATAATTAAATTTCTATAATCATTATTTTAGTAAATTAATTTAGGAGCAATAATGCAAATTAAAGAGCAAAGTATAAAAACATGTACTCAGGCAAAAGTACTTCCTCAAAAATTTGTTTTCAGCACTCAACATAAATTTTTTGTAACACTGACTATGTTATATCTTACAATATCTTTAGCTTGCGATATTGTTGCCTATAAACAGGTCAGTATTGGGAATTTAATCAGTGTAGGATCTGCTTTTATTTTTCCATTACTCTATGTACTTTCCGACACTTCAACAGAAGTTTTTGGTGAAAAAGCAACTAGACTTGTAATATGGATACATACAGGATGCGATTGTGTATTTACCTACCTAATACTTTATTTAATTCACCTCCCATCCCCTTCTAATTGGCACTTACAAGATGCCTATAATCAAATACTAGATCCTATGGCGCGTTTATATGTAGCAGGAATAATTGGCTCACTAGGTAGCAGTTTTATAAACATAAATATTTTATCTAGATGGAAGGTCTTAACAAAAGGAAAATTTTTTTGGTTACGCAGTATAGGATCAACAAGTATAGGCATTTTGTCATATACTGTTTTAACTGATCTAATCGCCTTCAGTAAAACATTTAATACCGCCGATTTATTACAGGTCACATTATTGAATATTGTCTCTAACATATCTTTTGCTGTTATATACACTGGCATTGCAACTTTTCTGGTAAAGTTTTTAAAATCAAGACTATGTATAGATACTTATGAAAACACTAATTTCAATCCGTTTAAAGTTTAAATCATGAAATATCTGCGAGAAAAATAGTAGGGTAAAATCTCGACTTGGGACATACTAGAAGCAATTAATTAGCGTAGATGTTTCGCTTCTCTTTTTAGCGCCTTATCTCGAATGTACCAAGTCGAGATTTGCCGCCTTCTCCGTAGGCTGTCGCCAAATTGAATTTATTATAAAAAGTTTGATTTGTTTGAAATCATGTTAACCAAAGTTCGTATAAGACTGTACCCTGTGGTTTTAAAAAATAGGATAGTGTAGTCAGACTATATGCACCAAAGCAATGATGTTTTTACAAATAAAAATAGGAGATTAATCTGGGCTATCGCTTACGTTGCCAACTCGCCAGTTGCGTGCTATTTTACCCATCATAGGTACTATTGATTGGGATGTTTTGCCGATGGTCCTATATTTTTTTACAACACAACTTAAAATAGTAAGGAGCGCTTATGATTAATCTAAAATTACTAATTGTTATTGCAGTATCTTTCTTTGCTTCAACAGTAGCATTAGCCGAGAAGTTTTCTCTAACATGCCCAAGTCCTAGCACAATTAAAATAACGACCAATACTGATCCATACTATTCTGATCCTTATGCATGGATAGGACCTAATGTGAAAAACTTTTATACTATTACAGCACCTCAACAAGGAAATCAGATATTAGGTGATTTAACTGGAACTAAAGTAGATCACGCTAAGAACTCGGACAACTACAACCTTTTGTGCATGTACCCATCTAACGCAACCACTACGAGAATATCTTTACCTCCCAATACTGGTTATGTTGGCTATAGAGTTTTAAGCTGGACTAATGGATATTGCATAGCAACAAAAGATGGCTTTATATGTGGATTCAATACTGATGCTAAAGCTGTGAAAACCAATAGCCCTAAGCCAATTGACCATCAAGCTAAATTGTGAGAGAGATTAGCTAAAGCGAATACAACTTTTAAAACTATAGTGAAATCTTTAGAAGATGCTAATAAAAAGTTGGTCGACTTTAAGTTGCGTATGCAGAAATTGTATCTTCGACATAAAAAGCAACATAAATCGTTTCTACATTTGAAAAATCTAATGATTTACCTGGTAAAATTTCTAGGCTTAGAAATGTCGCAGAACTATACATATAAATAATTTTTCACTCTCCATAATTATAAATTAAAATCCGACTCTTAAATAACTTCTTACAAGTTGGATCTGAGAGTGGATTGAAACATTTTAGAATGTTGAATTTTTCTGACCAGATCGGTTAAAGCGCTGTTAAATCCTTGTTGCAAAAGATCCTCAGGTGGGAAACCTTCAACTATAATTTTACCTCTACCTACAATATGCTCTTGCCATATTTTTTTATTGTTCACATTGTCATATATATAATCATTTGTTGTAATTTCTAATATATATGTTCCTTTCCATAATCCCATTATCGATTTAGGTGCCATACTATCAATTTCACAATTAAAACGATATCGATAATCTTCTGCATTTGTAATTTCAGAATTCATTTGTTGCAGACCATCCTGAATTGCACTTTTTACAATGTATGCTATTGGTTCCTCAGAAACATATCCTCCTGACATTGTCATTCCATATATATTTACTTTATGAAATATGAAGTTGGGATTATTTACATCTCTTTTATCATCTACCATCACCGCAATCTCTTTTTTTTGTTTACTCTGGTAAACCTCTTCCTTAGGTTCACTTAATTTATAATTTAAATAAATTTTATCATTAGTAAGCGCACAACCACTAAGGCAGCAACCACATATAACAACAAACATTAGCAATTTTTTCATTTTCTTCTTTACAATTTTATAAATTTACTCTAACTAATTAGATAACCGAAATATTCTTGACCTTTGTGTTTTACGAATTAAATCAGTAATAGCAAGACAAAAAGCATTTTTTATCTCATTTGTACTATTTCCACTTCCAAAAAAATTATTTATTTTACCTCGTCCTGTTAGATTTTCTTCCCATATTACTCTACCAAGTTTATTATCAAACAAATAATTGGTAACATTTATTTCCACAATGAGATCTTTTATAAACAGATTAGATACATTTTTGTAGTTGACGTCATTAATATCGCAAACAAACTCATATCTTGAGCTATTTACGCCAACTACATTATAATTCATTTGCTTAAAACCATCATAAAAACCTTTTTTTAAAATACTACTTATCGGTTCTTCAGCTATATATCCCCCTTCTACTGAAGTATTCTGATAAGGGCCAGAATTTTGTAAAATTAACCTATTATCGATAGGGTCTCGTTTATCATCTACTGTAACAGCAATTTTTTGGTGATGCTCATTTTGATAAATTTTTTCTTTCGGCGCATCTAATTTATAATTTAATTGCAATTGTTTATAAGATGCGCAGCCACCTATAAAACAACATAATAATATTAATAATAATTTTCTCATCTTAATATCCTCTCATCTAACAAATTATTATTACTACATTTATATGGGCTTGATGGTTCATAATTTAACTTAAGCATAGATTGTAATTTCAAACACTTGTAATTTGTGAGTAATATTCTAATAAAAAAATAAGCATAGATAACCACTATTGTAAGTTTAAAATATTAATTATACTTGCATCTTTAAAGGAGTGCTCAGAATTAATTATAATAACATAAAAACTTTGGTGCCCTTTGTAGAGCAAAAATACTGTAGGTGAAAATGAAGTTTTATAAGGCTTGTCCGTATAATCAAAAACAATTTGCTGTTCCCCTTTTTCGTTGCTGAATGACATTTTGTCTATTGTGCCATAAAATCCCTTATAATTAGCTCCTGAAAAAGTTCCATCTATTTTAGATAAACCATCTAGGTTTATACTCATAGCATTATGAAAAGCAGCAGTATACTTCACTGAAACCGGCATACTACTCTGAGAATCTAAGATTACTCCACGAACTCTAATATCACTAAAATCAACATGCTGGTTAACAGCGATTTTGCTTAGACTTGCATTTGCCATGTCTTTAAATTCCCATATAACTATGGGATACATATTACCATCTTGATAGTAATGAAAAATGTTACGATTATCATGTTTTTTAACTTCGCTATAGCAGACAGAATAACCTGATGGATCTATATTATCTCTGATAATCTTTTTAAAAAACCACATATATTGCTTACATATTGAGTCATTAAAAGAATAGCAATACGTCCTGTAAACAAAATAAACAAAACAACAAATTATTGCTATTATTATAATTTTTTTTACTTTATTCATAACGCTCTAACTATTCTATCAGCATTGCTTTATCATGGGAAAAACGGTAGAGGTTTTAATACCTGAAACGTTGGAAAAGCTGCTGATGGATTCATAGGGACATTACCAACCTGACTTATAATATCCGGAAGTGAAATTGGTTTATAGTAAAACGTCACTCCAGCTGAAGAACCAAACCATGGAACTGATACATCGATTATATTTCGACCATCGAGGGTAGAACCAAAAGACAACATGCTTGTACCGTAAGTAATTGAGCCATCCATACCCGCAGAAACATTAAAAAATGTACCTTCCTTGACAACGCTAAGCGGTTTTTCGCTCTGAAGATCAATAATTTCTTCAGTACTATCATTGCCCACACTTATGGTTTTCATATAGTAGCCATCAACTTGCAAAGCATCAGAAGTAAATAAAGGCTCATTGCTCTTTCCTACTATCGTATCACTAAAGGTAGACGTCCCTGCAGTGCTTGCATTTCCACTTCCAAACATTGAACTTTTAGATGTGCCAGGATTTACGCAGCCAGTTTGCACAATAGAGCTTGGATAATAAGTTCCAGTTGCGCTCGGATACGCAGTCATTCTGTATGGATCCGAAATGTTTACACCTTGCCACGCAAGCGCTGCTTGCTGATTTAGACCGCCGTAGTACGCAGAACTCATTCCCATATCACGCATTATCATAGTCTCATCACTGCTTGGCATATATGATGGCGCAAGAGAAGTTGGAGCTGCTGCCTCTGAAAACTCTGGCGCATTAGCCGCGCTAGCATTCTTTGCTATTATCTCACTTGTTGCTGCAGTAGTAAAAACATTTTGTGGGGCAAGTGCTTGTGAGACTCCACTTGCGATGGCATTGTTGCCTCCAGAATCACTTGTCCCTACAGTAGTCATGCTTATTGAGGCTTGATTGGCTGCTTTTCTATAGCTTGGACTTTCAAAAAATGCCTGATTTGCTGCTATTTTTGTACTGTTTTGATTTGTCATTAGAGCTGTTTGCTGCCCTTTTTGTTTCTGCTCTGCCGCGTACGGAGCGGTTGCATCCGCCGCATAATTACCAGCATAAGTCGCTGCAACATTTGCAACATCTAACGGTTTTCCTGCTATTGCATCTATTGCTGTTGTTGCTAATGTTTGACCAGCCGCTTCCACCGCAGGGCCTGCACCCTTAAGTTGAGCCCCGGTTAATGCTCCTACCACTTGCGAAGCTATCGCGCTTAAATCTATTTTGTTGGTCATCCCCAACGCCAGCGCAGTAACTTGAGAAGTGGTCGCCGTGCATGCCGCCGTATATGCCGTCGCCAAATTGGCTTCGCCTATTGTTTCTCCCATTGCTTTGCCTATGCTAACACCAAACGCTGTTCCTGCTCCAAGCGCAGCTCCAGTTACAGCTCCTTCTTCCAGCATGCTTGTAAAAGAAAAACTGTCCTGACTGCTAAATACCCCTATTGCAAGTCCCTGGGTTACTATGCTTGCTGCCATTCCTGCTGTGATACCAATTCCTACACTTGCAGCCACGGCTGAAAATGTCAAACTAGCTCCACCGGTTGGCGCTGCCAATGCAACTCCCACTGCCACAACAACAACAGTAACCACTACATCCACAATCTCCTCAAAAAAACTATGGTGTTTCTGCGGCGGTTGCGGGGTCTTTAAGTGTGGATACAATGATCCTATAATAAGGCTTTCGAGTTTTTGATATGGTATTGAAGCAACACTAGAATTTATTGAAGGAACCAAAGCAGGAATTTTCAAAGTCATGCCGACAGAAAGTGCGTCAGTTGCATCGTAACCATTGGCAGCCGCTATTATCCCCGCATAACCTGCATAACCATAACATCTTTCTGAAATCGTTGAGAATGTGTCCCCTTCTAAAACTATTGCGCTGCCAGGACTTGGAGGCGGAAAGGTATCCGTTACCGGCTGAGCATATGATAAATCGATCTTGAGAGTCACCCCGTCATGAAAATACACCCGATTTGTTTTGGGACTATAATGGGCAGAATAACTTCCCAAAACCGTTCTATCCGCTGCGTACAAATATATCGTTAAAGGAACAGTGCCATCAGGGATTAGACCATGATCAGGCCACTTCATTAAAAGCTGTCCTGTAGTCGTGGGTGTATACAAAGCATTGTTATCTGCATTTTCATCCCCATGCACCCTTTCAGTGACACCATTTGAATCATATTGCTCGGTAACTTTACCTATGGGACCTGTACCGTTGCTGTTATGCCTGGTTCCGCTTATTTCTGCTAATTGTAACTCTTTAAATCTCGTATATTTTGATGTTAAATCATCTGTGTTACCAGAGAAGTTCATCACCTGATGAATTAATTGCCCCTCGTCTGTGTATTGATCGAAAGTGCCATCAGACTTACTTCCATTTTCATTTTGCGTCACTTCTGTTTGCCAACCGTTGGCATTATATGTCGTAACACTTTCCTCATGCGTTGAAGCTTTATCATGTTTATGGCCATGGGATTCTGTATGAAAAGCTGGCCGGTCTTTAATGTAGTGTTGTAATCTATTAGCCCCATCATACACTCGCGTGGCAGCACCGGGTTTAAACTGATTAAAACATTCGTATACCGTGTCAGTTCTCACCAAAAGGCCATCATCGTCATATGTTAAAGTTGATGTATCAAATTGCCGTTCAGCGCCATAATATGTGTCTACATCTACTTGCGTTACGCGAAAATCACTTGCATAACCAAATGATTGCCCTTGATCTAAGTTGATTTTTATAATGCCATCTGCACCCATAACGCCATCGTTTATCAGCACTCGATCTGCTGCATCATAAGTCCACCACGAGGTCCTGGTAGCAGTTCCATCAGATGCTTGCACAGTCAATAAAACAGAACGACGATTGCCTTTTGGATCATAACTTATTTCAAATATTGAATTTAAATCTGTATTTCTAACAACCCTACCAACACTATCATAGTCAGTCTTTATGTCAGAAATGGCTGTTTCATGTTGAAGCATTCTAGTGCTTACGTTGATAACTCTGTTTTCGGTGTCGTATTCTTGTGTGGTTACTATGCCCGTTCCATTATCGGTAATTTGCCGTAATTGACCTGCAACAAAAGCATAAGATATGTCTTTGCTCGGAGTTGACGTAGTATCATATACGTGAAACCTAACATCTCCATCGCCAGTGTACCTTGGATCAAAAGGAGTCATTTGTCCATGATCGCCACCTTCTGAATATTCATGTACTACCTGCCCCTTAAAGTCTCTCGCAATGGTATAAATTGCTCCGCTTAAATCAGTGCTTGAATTTTCTCTGCCAAAAGAATCTCTTTGCCAGGTTACTGTACCATTTCCGTTTTGCATGTAAATTGTTTGCCCTGTTCGATCATATTGGCAAACTGTGAGTTGGCCTAAAGGTAAAAAAGTGTTAATGGCGTTGCCGTTTAAATCGTAATTATATCTTGTAGTTTCACTCGCACCATTTGTTGAGCTTCTTCGTTGTCCAACTTCAGTATAAGTAAAAACTTGTGTTTTACCGCTTGGGGCCGTTATTTTTACGACACGGTCACAACGATCAAAATCTTGATACCACGCTTTACCGCCTCGGCTATCTCTATACCATCGCACACGTCCTAAAGCGTCAAAACCGCTAGTTTTTACCACAGAACCGTCTGCAGCGACATCCTGAATCAACTGACTAGCAGAATCCAAAACGCTAACTCTTGTATGATCATTTGGATCACGAGTTCCTATCTGATTATCTAAAAAGTCATACCCATAACTTGTGACCAGATTTATTTGATACGAATTACCATGTTCATCAACTGCTGTCACTTGCGGCTGTACTTTCACTAATGGCAAATTGGAGGAATTATAGCTTTGAGTTGTTACATATCCCAAAGTATCTGTCATTTCAGTGACGTTTCCCCAAACGTCATATGTTGCATATTTTATTGGCACAATGAGAACATCTGAAGGCGCATAGTATGCTGGAGTTGTCGATGCAATTGTTCTACCCGAAGAATCTAAATATGCATAGCTTCGCTCAGCTTGGCTTACATCCCAAATTAAAATTTCCGGCAAAGTTTGGTAAGTTAAAGTTGTAATATCATTCACCGCAGATTGAATTTGCGCTGTTTGACAATTTGCCAAATTAAATAATTTAATTGTAGCCACTCCTCCAGAAGCATTATCCATCCATGAATTACCTAGAGGATCACGCATGAAAAACTTAGGATAAGTACCATCTCCCGGACCTTCTCCAATTTGTTCGCCAAAAGCATTATAAACACATGCTGTTGTTAGCTGTGCATCACCATCACGCAAATTTTGCTGCAGTAGTTTATGATTTAAAAAATCATACTGATAAATTTGAGAATACGTGTGCAGTTGTAATGCATAGTTTTCGCCGTCACGTGCCCACTCGTGAACAGTTGTTGATTGTGAAGTCAATTGACCGGTTGGCGTATAATCACAATTAACAACATTGCCCTCAGCATCAGTTTTAACAACAGCGAAACCGCGGCTGTTATATCTTGCATAACTCGTTTGATCCTCCGGATCTTCTGCAACTGGCGCTGGCAATGTCAAGGCATCCGCGCTTGAGGTCCCCTGTTTATATTTTGTAGTTGCAACAACTTGTCCAAACTGATCCGGGAAATAATAAGTCAAAGGAATAAGCGTTGTTGTGGTCCCAACTTCAGCGGTATACAGTCTGGGAACGTGTGTTTCTGCAATTTTATCACCGCGTAAATTAAAGTAAGTGAATGCCGTTTTCCCGTATTTATCTGTGACCGCAACTTGTTTCTGAGTGGGGCTATATTGGTATCTCGCCGCTACGTTTTGCAGCGGCAAATCGTAATAATCAGGAACGTTTCCAGGTCCAAAAGTAAGACCCTGACGCAAAGCTTGCCATTCACCATCAACTGTTTTCTGGCCAAGCAAATCGTATTCCTTCCAATAAGTACGGTCCTTTGCGTCAGGTTCTATTGCCGCGTCAATTTCTGACAATGGCGTTTGCGGCGCTGGTCTCTCTGCTAGCGCCTTTGCATATTCTGTTCTTTTAATTTCCGCGCCAAAAGCATCAACATAATATCGCTTAACACCATTATCAGGAGCTACAACTGCAAGTGTATTGCCCATACGATTGACAAATGTGGTTGTTTCAGAAAATGCGCCTTGAGGATCAATTAGAACACTTTGATAAACAACGTCGTGAAATGCATTGTATTGATAATCTGTTTTCGGTTGCGCTATCTCTAATAATGGATTTTCCGGATCAGGAATAAAATAAAATACCGGATTTTTCTTGACGGAAGTTTTATTGCCTTGTTTATCGTAACTAAATTCCTGAAAACGATCGTCAACGCTTGTAACCAAATACTGTTCAATCAAAGAAGCAGTAAGCCCGGTTGCCGCATATTGATTCAAATCGATATCCTGAAGCGGTGATGCATAATTTGTTTGGCGGATAATCTCACCAAAAGAGTCGCGATCAAATTTTGTTACCCCTCCTAAAGCGTCAACTTGATAGCGCAATTGATTTTCCGCATCGTAAACGTAAAAAGTTAAAGCTTTAACTTCATTCTGCTCAACTACTTTCAAATCTTTTGCGTTGTATACCACACTACTTGCAACAGTTACGGGATCTGATGTCGCACTCAAAGCTACGTTATCGATAGAAACGTTATCTAATTTATTATTCGTATCATAATGAAAATTCACTGTTCTCGGATTTTCCGTACCGAAACCAAATATAATTTGCGTTTGATTGCCATTAGCGTCAAGAGTTATCTTCTTTGTTACTTTTGCCGCCATTAATTTTTCTAGCTGCTTACCTGCGGCTCCTAAAATGTAATAATCAATAGGTGGCGAAACACTTGCGCATTGTCTGCCGGCGCCATCATATTCCGTACCCCATGGCGCACTGTTTCTGTCGATATGCGTCACCACATGTCCAAGCGCGTCAACCTCATAAACATCTTTATTACATAAGGCGTCTATTTCTGAAATCTTACGATTAAAACTATCGTATTGGTCTATTGTGACGCGATCACCTTTTGCGGCGTCAGGATTTAAAGAATTTACAGTTGCAACTAAATCTTCGTAAGAATTTGCCGGAACCTTAATTGGCGCGGTAAAACAACTGGTCTGCTTTAAATTACCATTTGCATCATAATCGTATTTGGTTACTGCTCCTTCACTATTGACAGCAAAACTCAATTTCCCCAAAACATTAAACCCTTGATATGTATAGCGATCATTATCGTTATCTTTAGGAATATTGACCTCGATCTGCTCGAAGGGTAATTGGCTGAATGCTTTAGGATCAGCAATAAAAGTTGCATAAGCTACTTTGACTATGACACGTCCACAAGCATCATATTTTTGTTCAGTTAGCACGCCTCTAGGATCGATGGTGTAACATTCCTGCCCTTTAGAATCGTAAACATGATAAGTTGTACGATCGTCGTCGCTTGGCACAATACATTTCGCCAAAGAATCCGTTGTCAGGTTGTCAAGGTCATTAAATACGGAAGGGTCAAGAGGATTAGCGTGAACGATAGTTGCGGTCTCACGCATTGCAGAATCATAAACTTTTTCGGTAATGACTCCAAAAGAATTTACCGTATAAACAACAACTCCGGCATAATTGTAAAACTTATAGTTTAGCTTATCTTCGTCACTTTTAATAAGCATTGCTTTTACTGTTTTCAAATCGGTAGAATCGTCAAGTTTGCTGAAATCAATCGCCGTTGCATAATCGCGTTCTAAAGTTTGATGATTTTCTTTATCAAAACTATATTCTATAATGCCGCCTTTTGGATTTACTGTGATGCACTGATTGCCAAGTTCATCATAAAAATAGCGTGTTATATTGCCATTCGGATCGATGTTGGCAATGATTTGATTTTTTGCGTTTAAATGTTGAGATTTGGCAATGTTTAAACCGTCAGGATTTACTTTGTCGTCTTTGGGGTCTAAGATTTCACCCACTTTGCGATTGAGAGGATCAATTGCAGCAAGAGTTATGCGCTGCATGGGATCAGCATTATCTCCTTGAACTACTGAATCCTGCTGTCGTTGTCCATTGTATGTTGTGCTTTGCAATAACCCCAAGCCGCTCGGATTGCTTTCTGATCGAGGATCAACTTCAACCATAACAGATAATCCCTTGCGGTCAAAAAGCTCTTGATATAAAACTCCATTTGGATCAGTGCGTTTTTGTTCCTGATTTTGCGCTGTAAAGGTTGAGCTTGTTGTTATAGCTTTGACGGCTGGATCAACTACTTTGGTTTTAACATTACCGCAGGCATCCCGTTCAAATTTTGTAGTGACTTTATCAGGAGAAATGTGCGTAATTTGTAGCCCGCATAAATCGTATTCATCTTGCGTGACATTTCCTAAAGGATCAGTTACAGAAGTAACTTGTCCGTCAGGGGCATAAGTTGTTTTTGTTTGATGGCCCAAAGCATCTGTGCGAGTTATAACTTCACCGAAGGCGTCGGAAACTTCAGATTGCCATGGTGACTTACGAACTTCTCCATCACAAATGACCTTGACATGTCTGCGCTCCTCTTGGTTATATTGGTGCAAAATACAATCGCCCAAAGCGTTAACTTCTATTTCAGGACGATTAAAAGAGTCATAACTTTTTTGGCGAACTGTGCCAAGCGGCAAAATTACTTTTGTGGCTCTATCTAATTTGTCGTATGTAGTTAACTGAGTTAGCCCTAATTCATCAGTTGTTGCAGTGCACATGCCATCGGGATTTGCAAATTCATAAGACTTTGCGACACTTAAACCTTGCGATTCCGTTTTTGTTTGAACCTCAAGGCCGCGATTTTCAAAAGTATGGCTTACATCGATACTCGGCGTCATCTCTGCCATTGGTTTGTGTTCTGTTTCGCACTCACCGAACGAATTGAAATCGAACTGAGAAATATAACCTTCGGGGTCAACCTGCATTATTACCTTTCCCATATTATCTTGAGTGTATTTTGTCAGCGCATCTTTATCATTATTTTTAATTCCATCAAAAGTTTGTTGTATGGTGTCTGTAAGTAATCCTCCTGTTAATTGGAGCAATTGTTGACTATTAACTCTATTTACGTATTTGCGAAGGGTAGTAACTTCATGAAAAGCGTTGTAAATATTTTCAACTACGCCGCCCAGAGGATTCACTGTATAGCGTAAATTATGATCGGCATCGTAATAATAAAGAGTTGTGTTGCCTAAAGGGTCAATTTCACGCATGAGCAATCCTGAGCTATCGTAAACAGAGCGATAAGATTGCGTTTGCCAAACTTGCTTCTTTTTTTCTTCCTTATCTTGCGAATTTGAATTGGGATCGGCGTCGATATCAGCGAGAATTTTCGCAATTAATGGCGGGCATTTAGCAATAACTTGCTCCCATTGATCATAACTGTACAAAGTTCTGCGTGTTTCCTTTACACCTTTTTTATCGCTTGTACTATCAAGCGTCACTTTATTGGCAAGATCATAGGTTTTATCTTTGGCAACAGCAAAAGGTAAATCTTCGTGGATTACACGCTCCAGTAAATCGTAATTGTATACNNTTCAGGAGACGGATCTGGTCCTACTAAATCGATATCATTTAATTTTGCCCCAGGAGCCCAAAGGTTACTCATTTGAGCTTTTTTTGCATAACGAATTATTTTGCTCGGTTTGCTGTTGGGCAAAAACTCCCGCTCGATCATATATCCTTCTGCATCAATTTCAGCGGTACAACGATCTAAACCATCATAGTAATAATAAGTATGCGCATCTTTTTCACTAGCGGCCGGACGCACTTTATCCAGTGTCAATCCACGTGCTGCCGGCGTTGCATATTTTATTGTTTCGACTGTACGATAAGCCGGGTCTTTTTTGTATTCGACAAGATAACCCGCCCCATCCTGTTCGCCAATTAAATTGCTGGCATCATCGTAAAAAAATTGTGTCATTCGATCCAACTGACCAACCACTAAAGTTAATCCTTTTCCCGATTTAAGTTGTTCCAGTTGCTCAGAGTTAATTTTATTTGCATATTTTATAACTGCTTTTTTGCGCCCTGCTAAATCATATTGGTTTTCAGTCAAGGCTAAATTTCCATCCACAACGTATTGCAATTTACCGCTTTTATCAAAAAATTTATAATTACTGCGATCTTTCGCTGCATCCGGTTTTAATAATGCTTGTAATACTGAAATCGATGGTAAAACTCCAGGAATACTTACGAGCTCATCCATGGGAATTGGATTTATGTATGATGTTTTCTGTGCGTAACAATTAGTTCTATCGTAAGTGTAACCAATTACACAGCCGCCGCTTGATACTGAATAAATTATGCGGTTTTGCCTGTCGTAAAAATCAACTTGCATTAAATTATTGGGTTTAGTAATTTGCCCCACTCTTCCCAAACGATCACGCATGACATTAAAAAGTCGGTTCTCACAACCGTTCGCTCCTTGAGCTGCCAATTCCATTCGCGATGTATTTCCTAAACTATCCCAAGTCTCCACTGTTTTTTCACCATTTGGTGAAGTAATAGATCGTTGCTTAGTTGTATCTGAATATGTAACGCTAAAAGTTTGTTCTAACTCGGCTACGCCATTTGCCTTTATCAAGGAAGTTGGGCGACACAGCCCATCATAAGAGCAAGTTGTTTTTGCTTGAGTCGTGCCGATTTGTCTTTCGCTTTGCTCTAATTTTTTACCAAAACTACTCCAGACAGTCGATGTAGTACTCTCATGACCATCCGCCAAACCATTGCCGTTAGAATCTATCTCCGCATATTTGGTTGTATAGTTGACCTGACCTCTTTTGTCATGTCCGTAATAATAAATTAACTTTTCTGCAGGATCTTGTTTGCCCGCCCAACTTTGCATTTCTTCTAAGGTTGGTACTTGCGTTGGCTGCAAAGCGCTTGTGTCGTAATTGTTTTGCAAATAGTGAAATTCATAATTACAGCAACCATACATATCATAGCGATATTCCGTGACCGCTCCAGTTGGGCTAATTATAAAACGCAAAACTCTAGTTCCTTGATGCTGGCCATCAAGATCAAAGTTATAAACATAGCGTGCCGTTAATAAATGGACAGGATCTTCAGGAGAATTTTGGCAACTTTTAGAAATAATTAATAATGCACCGCTACTGCTATCATACGTATAAGAACAATCCTCACCAGCCGGTAAAGTCTTCCTAACAAGTTTCCCCATGGCTTGATCATAAAATAAATATTCTTTACCTTTATGAGGCGGCGTTACAGATTTAGGATAACCATAATCATCATATTCATAGGTTGTCGTTTCTGTTCCCGATGGATAAATGTCGCCAAGCTCACGAGTTAGTGATGTTAGCCGTTGTGTATCATCATAACCAATTGTAGTTGTTTGTCCCATTTCCGGTTCTACGATTTTGGTGGCTTTGGGAGATGTATAGCTAATCCTCTACAATT
>PLMI01000071.1 GCA_003142435.1 Coxiellaceae bacterium
TCCTGTTGTTTTTCCTTTTTTTGCTCTTTTGCTTTCATAAAATAACCAGTTTTTTAACATTTTTTGCAATTTCCTGGTTATTTTACATCACTCTTTTCTTCACTTAAACCTATTTCTATCGATGTTTTTTGATTATTCAGGTACGACTACGTAGTCGTAATCGTAAGCTGGAGTGTAAAATTGACTAGGATCTTTATAATTCAGAATAAAACTTTTTTTGATATAAAGGTTTGTTTCTTCCATTATTGGACCAATTTTTCTTAGTATAGCTATTGTTTTTCTTGCCCAATCTATCATGCTCTTATCGTTAGGAAGATCTAGATATAATCCTTTTACCGTATTTGTTTGACATAATTCTTGTATAAGTTTTACATCTTGACATGTGGCTGTATCTAAATACAAATCTACTGGTTGTAGCACTGATCTTATTTTGTTTATCGTCCAATCACGTATAGCAGGAGTCTCTATCAATTCCCGTGTAAGTTTGACTTCTTTTCCACTGGCTAATGCTGCTTCAAACAAGGCTATTTTATTTTTAACTTCGTAATTTGCTGAATCTTCTAAGAGTGGTTCATTTGATGTTGCCATGATCGATATACCTCCAAAATTATTATTATAATAATAACCTGAATTCGACATAATTATTTCGCTCTTACAGAGCTTTTAATTTTGCGATCTCATTTAGCCCAGGGCTGCAAACGCGAAAAACACGCGTTTTCGCCCTGGGCTAGAAAACATATTTAGGCTGCTTCGCAGCTTTTATTGTGCCACATAAAACGCTGCTATTTATTTTTTTATTTTGTTTCAATATGTTGTTAAATGTTTATGTCGAATTCAGGTTGTAATAAGATATAACAGAACTAGTGCTATAAATCTAGTTATTTTTTAGCCTGGTTATCAGTAGTATTGCGGATTATTGTTTTTATATTTTTTCCTTTTGGTAACTGCGCGACTTTTTCTTTAACAGCTTGTTTAGCAACCGCCAATGCTATGTCACACGCAGCTTGCGGCGCATCTTCAATGCTTGGCAAAAGTAAATTCTGTTTTTTGTTTAAAATGGGAGAAAGTTTAAGCAAGCTTTGCGTAGCCTCCCATAACATATCGTCAGTAAGCTTTTTTGCCTTTGTAACTACAACGCCTAATCCTATCCCCGGAAAGGCGAGAGCGTTATTACACTGAGAAACTGTGATTGTTTTATCGTTGAATTTTACTGGTTCAAAAGGGCTTCCTGTAGCAATTAACGCTTTTCCTGCTGTCCAATTTATTAAATCAGAAGGTGTCGCTTCACTTTTTTCATTTGGATTGGATAAAGGAAAAATCATAGGTATTTCCGTACTTTTTGCCATTTCGATAATTATTTCTTTAGTAAAAGCACCTTTAACCGTTGAACACCCTATCAAAATAGTTGGCTTGACATTTTTAACGACGTCGAATAAGTCTACCTTATTTTGGGATTGTAGTTGCCAAGAACTAATTTCTAAAGAATTTCTTAAATAAGTTTTTTGATTTGGCGTTAGATTTTGTGATTTGTCTGTAACAAGCCCTTTGCTATTGAGAAGCCAAAAATTTTTGATGGCCTCATTTTCGGCTAAACCATTTCTTATCATTGCGCTTTTAATTTGATCAGCAATTCCAGTACCTGCACTTCCTGCGCCAAAAATTACTATTCTTTGCTCATTTATGTTTTGCCTTGTGGCTCCTAATGCAGCTAAAATTGCAGCTAATGTTACAACTCCCGTTCCCTGTATATCATCATTGAAAGAACACATAAAATTCTGATATTTTGCTAAATTCTTGGCAGCGTTATCCCTTCCAAAATCTTCCCAATGAAAAAAAACTTTTGGAAATTTCTTTTTTACTGTGTGAACAAATTCTTCTATAAATTTATCGTATTGTTTATCTGCTATTCTTGAGTGCCGCCAGCCTAAATAATTAGGGTCGTTTAGTAAAGCTTCATTGTTGGTTCCGACATCTAAAACGATTGGTATGGTTTTTGCGGGATTAATTCCTGCGAAGAGAGTATAGAGCATAAGCTTAGCTACTGGAATTTCGATGGAACCAACTCCTTGGTCTCCAATTCCTAAAACTCCTTCGCCATCTGTTACAACTATGATGTCAATCTCGCTATTTTTATAAGTATCCAAAATTTCGCTTATGTGTTTTCTGTTTTGATATGAGATGTAAAGCCCTCTAGGTTGTTGTCTAAATTCATGGCTAAATTGCTGCACTAAATTGCCGACTATCGGAGTATAAATTATTGGCAACATTTCTGTTACATGACTTTGTACCAGTTTATAAAAAAGATTTCTATTTACATTATATAATTCGTTTAGAAAAATATTTTGCAATAATTTCGTAGAATAAGATTGAAATTGTTTGTATGTTCGCTGCACTTGTTCGTGCAATGTTTCAATTTTATCTGGAAGCAGTCCTTGAAGATGTAATGCTGCTCTTTCCTTCGCGGTAAATGCAGTGCCTTTATTTAAAAAAGGATTGTTTATTACATCAAAGCCTTTAAATTTAGCATTAAATGTAGTGTTTTTTCTTTTCATATGTGATCTCGATAAATATTTAGTTTGTAAACATAGGATTAATGAAGTAGTTTAAAGCATGTTATTCAATTTCCCTGCTAATTTTTTCGCTAAGTAATCCGCAATTCCCGTGTATTTTTCAGGAGTTAGATTTAGTAGTGATTTTTTTTCATCATTAGATAGCAGTAGTGAATTGATATATATAAGAAATTGTTCCTTACTTACGTTCTTGCCGTGTGTTAATTCTTTTAACTTTTCATAAGAATTTGCTACGCCGTAACTTCGCATTACAGTTTGGACTGCTTCAGCTAAAATTTCCCAATGTTGGTCTAAATCAGAAGCTAATGCCTTTTTATTGACTTCTATTTTTTGCAATCCATTCAATGTTGATATTAAGGCAATGAGTAAATGCGCAAAAGCCACGCCCAGATTTCGCATTACAGTAGAGTCGCTTAAGTCGCGTTGCCAGCGGGAAATTGGCAATTTGTTAGCGAAATGATCGAGTAGCGCATTAGCAATTCCTAAATTACCTTCAGCGTTTTCAAATTCAATGGGGTTGATTTTGTGCGGCATTACTGATGAGCCAATTTCATCTTTAGTGGATTTTTTGCTGAAATAATTTAATGCTATATATCCCCAGATGTCTCGATTTAGATCCAATAAAATGTTATTGCAGCGAATTAAAGCATGGCAGAATTCAGCGATGTAGTCATGGGGTTCAATTTGTGTTGTAACCGGATTCCAGACAAGTCCTAACTGTTCCACAAATTTTTGGCTAATTTCGAGCCAGTTTACTTGGGGGAAAGCAATATAAAACGCGTTAAAGTTACCGACCGAGCCATTCAGCTTTCCCATGATAGAAACAGAATC
>PLMI01000089.1 GCA_003142435.1 Coxiellaceae bacterium
AGGTGCAGGTCCTAGATCAGGAGCTTTTTTAGGTTGACCACGAGCAAGTCTCGCCAGGCGTGCATCTTTTGATTCCTCTTTCTTCTCTTCGGCTTTTCCTGCAGGCTTTGCTTCAGCAGCAACTGCAAGTCTAGTTGCCACTGCCGGCTCTTCTCTTGAGGGAAGAGATGGTGGTTTCGCAACTACAGGTGCTCCCGGGGGAGCAGTAAGCTTAGGTGCAGGTCCTAGATCAGGAGCTTTTTTAGGTTGACCACGAGCAAGTCTCGCCAGGCGTGCATCTTTTGATTCCTCTTTCTTCTTTTCGGTTTTCTTAACCTCATCTGTCTTTACTTCACTAGCAATTGCGGGCTCCACTGCTTTTTTTTCTACTGCAACAGGAGATATGAAATCACGAGAAAGTTTTTCATAAGGATCCAGAACATTCTTTTGAAGCAACCAGCCAATTTTTTCAATATTAGGAATGAGCCTCTTAATTACTTCATTTCTCTCTAGAACTTGACTTAGGTCAAATAAAGAACGAACCTCCTTACAATAGGATGTGATTAATCGAATAAGATTTGATAAATCACTTTCTGAAGCCTTTTCAGCAATAACGCCTACTTTCTTTTCATGTGATAAATTTTCCAATTGTTTTAAAAACTGGCTAAATTGGTCTCTCAAATCTTTAGGAATTGCGTGAGAACGTATTTGAGAAAATTCTTTATACCAAGGTTCTGAATTACCACGAACAAACACTTCAAACCACAAAAAATCACCTTGTAATTTTTTAAATTTTTCTGCGATTCCACGTTTTTCTTCTGCTGTAGAAAGAATTTCTTCAGCTTTTTTCTTAGGTTTTTCTTCGGCTTTCTCTTCTTCCTCTTCCTTTGCTTGATCATCTTCGAAATTTTCTTTAGTTTCTCCTTTCCTCTCCGTTAGCTCTTTTTCTGCCATTTCAAAAGCTTCTCTTTCCTTTCGCACACTCTCTATTTGCTCTTCTTCTTTTGCTTCTTCGAGTTTCCTCAGACGCTCTTCCTCAAGCTTTTTCTCAGAAAGTTCTGTTACTTTAGACTTAATCTCTTCCAGTTGCTCTTCTACAGCTTCCTTGAAATCATTCCCTACCTGCGAGAAATCTTCAAGAAAATATTCAGGTAAATCAGTTGCCACTTTTTCGCCACCTTGACTTTGCAATTGACGCAAACAATTACGCAGCGATTCAAGCTTTCCCTGTTTTTTTATATTTTCTAGAAAATCGGTAAAATCAGCTTTTATGCGATTCGCTTCACCGCTCAATAAATCCAATTTTTGCAACAGATACTTACCCCTACTTACCGAAAGTTTTTCGTCATTCATTACGATAATTTGTTTCCATTCTTGGGATAAATCTGTTAAATTAAATTGTCCATTAAGTAAAACTTCTCTTTTCTCTAGTAATGTGCGTAATAAATCCCTAACATCTGCTGGTACTTTAATCTCGTCTGCAACAGTCAATATCTGCTTATAACCTTCTGTTGTCGCCATTTTTTCAAGTTGATTTTTCCTCTCCTCTTCTGTAACTTGAATTACGTTGTTTCCTATGCGGGTAGCAATATAAGAGATGTTAGCCGGAAAATCTTTATATGATTCACCAAAATCATGAATTAAATTCGGTAATAAAGGTGCTTCGTAATCTTGTATTTGTGGAAGTTGGTGATTGTTTTTTAATTGCACTAAATATTTCTCTAAAGCGGCTTTGTTTGCCTCATCTAAAGAATCTGCTAATTTGGAAAGCTCCTGCTGTAAAAGTTTTACGCTATCACTTAATGCTGGCAATCGTTTTTCTAACAATTCCTTACAAGCCAATCGCAGATCATCAATACTTTTCTCTTCAAGCATTTTACCCCAAGAATCGCTAATTGATCTGATCTTAGAGTCGACTGCAAAATAATTTTCCATATTTCTTAACAAAACCAATAAAGGAAAATTTTTGATGTAATTCTGTTCTATAATTTTATTTACAATATCAATATAGCTACCGTTACCTGTATCCCTGTTAAGATTTCCTCGAAGTGCCACCAATTTTTCACCAAGAAATTGCTCCAACTTATCACAGTCAATTTTTTCATTATCTTTTAAAGTTTTAAAATATTCATCGCATACTTCAGCCATCAAATTATTTATTTCATGAGAGCAATGTTTTAAAACATCAACTAGCTCATCAATTTTTATGTCCGAAAGAGCTTCAAGTTTAAAATGATCAGGATCCTTGTAATAATCCTGTAAAGCGTTTAGTCCTTGTTTAACTTTAGTTACCTGAGTTACTGGCGCTGAAAATTCTGCTGGTATTTTTTCAGCCACGACTTCTACTGGTTTCTCTGCAACAACAACCGCGGGTGCGGGTGCTTCTTCTGGCTTTAATTCAGCAGAAGCTGCAGGTGCCATAGCTTCAGCGGGTTTAGGCTCGACTGCCCCTCCCTTTTTTACTGCGACAATTGGTATTGCCTCTCCTTTTTCCTTTTCAGCTGGAACTTCAGGTGCAACGCCCTCCTCTTTCTTTCCTTTTTCTTCTACCGTTTCAATAACAATAGCGGTTGGTTTTACTCCTTCTACCGGCAATTCTTCGGGCATAATTTTTGGTTTCATTTCTTCCTCTGATGACTCAACTGGCAGGACATTTGTTACTGAAGAAGTGCTAGCAACGACTGTAGGTTTCACTCCTGTTGGCAGTTCCAATTTTCCCAAGGCCTCAGGATGCGAACGTTTAATTCTGTCTTTTATGCTTTGCAAAATACCATCCACTTCATTTTTTTGCGACTGCAATATTTTGTGATACGGTGCTAAAGCTGGATTAGTAGGAAGAAGTATTGTAATTTCATTTACTTTTACAGAAATCTCTAAATACAATTTTCCATAAACTAAATTACTTTCAAGAAGCCTTTCTAAATTATCACTGGCAAAATCATTTGCATGTACCTTTTTGAGACCTGTAATGTACTCTTTATAACCATCTTTCTCTATCAAATAATTTTTTACAAACTCCACCAATTCTTTCCAATATTGGATGGAAAGTTTTTTTATTTCCTCCAAAGGTTCCTTAACTATCTGGATATTTTCTGTTACTTCTTGGCATCCCTGATCTATATTGGCAATAATATAGGATAAACTTTCATCACCATATTTTTTTTCTTTAAGTGATGTTTCTAGCTCTTTTACTTTTGAAGACCATTTACTTTCATATGCAGTAGCGCTAGCAAAATACTCGTCGATATCGGAAATAATTGTATCGTATAATTTCTTACAATCATCATATGTATCCAAAAAAGCTTTTTGATCCAAACCACGTACATTACGCGGTAAAGTTTTCTCACTTTTTAGTTTTAAGAACTCGCGAAATTCTTTTTGAATTTTTAAAACCTTTTGGGTAAGTAATAGTTCTTCAGTAAATAAGTCTATTAACTGTTTTTGCAATTCTTTATCTTTAATTTTGCTTTGTGCAAACCAATCTTGTCCAATTTCCTTAAATGCCTTAAATTTTTTTTTATTTAATAATTTTACAAAATCTTCCAGTTTTGTAATTTTAGCTTGGTCCTCAACTTTAGAATTAGCAACGATATCAACAAAAAAAACATTCATTTGATTGCGTCTGCTGGTCAAAAATAGCATATTTAGTATTTTTAAACCGTCTTGGAAATGCTCATCTGATTTTGCTTCAGAGGATTTTTCCAATAACTCTTTCAAACCTTCAAAATCAATTTTTTTATCAGAAACAAAAGTTCTTGCTTTTTCTGCTTGAGAAGGAAAAAAAGTAGTTAAAAAATCATTGAATTTATTTGTATCAATCATATATATTTTTTTGGTTATTAACCTATTATTTCGTTAAAATAAGATTATATATTTCAACATATTTATAGTAACTTTATATAAATTATAGCACCCTGAATATTAAGTAATAATTAAATACGTCAAGAAAATTAATTATTTTTTCAGTTTTTTTGTCATTGCATTTTAAAATGTTACAATGTTTTTTTCTGATGCTCCATTTTTGTTGGTTTTAAAATAAATTTTTTTGCCTTTTTTGTAAGTATTTGATTGTGCTGAAGTTTTTTATTGCATGTTTTTAATGCATTACTCACTTTTTTACTTTTGTAACCGAATAACTATACTTTTTTATACTATATGATAAAACTACAAACGATTAAATCTCTGCTAAATGCATCAAGTGAATCATTTCCTGAAGATTTATCATTTAAAAACATCTCCATTAATTCCCGCGAACTTCAACCAGGCGATCTTTTCATAGCATGCAAAGGAGATAACTTTGATGGCCATGATTTTATTTTGGATGCTCAAAAAAAAGGAGCTATTGCAGTAATAGCCCATAAAAAAATAGATCATCTTAAAATTCCTGCACTTTTAGTTGATGATACCATTCAAGCTTTGGGAAAATTAGGCGCTTGGAAAAGGCAACAATTTTCTTTACCAGTTTTAGCAGTCACCGGTAGCTGCGGAAAAACCACAACTAAAGAAATGCTCGCTGCTATTTTATCACGAGCTGGTCATACATTGGTAAGCAAAAAAAGTTTCAATAATTCAATAGGCGTTCCTCTAACTCTATGGCAATTAAATGAGAATCATCAATTCGCAGTTTTAGAAATTGGCGCAAATCATCACGGAGAAATTGCTGATTTAATTAAGATAATCAGACCTCTGTCAGTTGCAGCGATTACCAACGCAGAAAGCTGTCATCTTGAAGGATTTGGTGATCTTGACGGCGTTGCACGCGCAAAAGGTGAAATCTTTCAAGGATTCACAAACGAAAATAAAAACTGTTTTGCCATTATCAATGCTGATAGTCCTTATCATAATTATTGGGAAAAATTAATCGATAATCATAATAAAATTACATTTGGTTTAGCAAAACATGCTGATGTCAGTGCAGAAAATATTTCTCTAGATAAAGATAGCAAACCAAATTTTACTTTGATATTGCCAAACGCGAAAATTCAAATACAATTATCTTTGCCTGGAAGACACAACGTTATGAACGCTCTGACTGCGGCGGCTTGTGCATATGCTATCGGAATTGATGCTGAAATAATCAAAGGCGGACTGGAAAATACTACTCCAGTTTACAGCCGTTTGGTATTAAAAAAAGGCATCAATGATGCAACAATCATTGACGACACTTATAACGCACAACCACCTTCTGTTAAAGCTGCACTTGAGTTTTTGGCAACACAAAAAGGTTGCAAAGTTTTTGTTTTTGCATGGATGGGAGAACTTGGATCTGATGCAGAAAAATGGCATCATTACATTGGTGCTTACGCGAAAGAACTTGGTATTGATTATTTATTTGTCTGGGGTAAATTTAGTAAAATAGTTGCACAAAGCTTCGGCAGCAATTCTTTTTCTTTTGACACTCAAGAGGAACTTACCAAAGAACTTCTTAAAATCTTAGATGCCAATAAAGTTGTTTTAGTAAAAGGTTCACGAAGCACAAAAATGGAAAATGTCGTTGGTAAATTATTAATCACTGAGAACTAAACATAATGTTATTTTACTTGGCGGAATTATTATCTCATTATTATCGTTGGTTTCACCTTTTCGATTACATAACTTTTCGCTGCATTTTAGCCACACTCACTGCGCTCATTGTGTCACTTTTAGTTGGTCCCACGATGATAAGACGTTTGACAAATTACCAAATTGGCCAAACTATCCGCGAAGAAGGACCTAAAAGCCATTATAAAAAAGCTGGAACACCCACAATGGGTGGAGCTCTAATATTGCCCGCAATAAGTGTTAGCACTTTCCTTTGGGCAGATCTTTCTAATCACTACGTCTGGGTTGCATTATTCACAATGCTTGGATTTGGCGCGGTTGGTTGGATAGATGATTATCGCAAATTGATATTAAAAAATTCTAAAGGGCTTGAAGCGCGCTATAAGCTATTATGGCAATCCTTGATCTGTTTTACAGCTGTAATTTTCCTCTATATTACCGCGAAAACCCCAGCTGAAACTGAACTCGTATTTCCATTTTTTAAATATTTTGTAATAAATTTAGGCGGCTTTTATTTTTTATTCAGTTACTTTGCAATAGTTGGCGCAAGCAATGCGGTTAATTTGACTGACGGTCTTGATGGACTTGCAATTTTACCAACGGCAATGATTGCTATAGCTCTTGCCATTTTTGCCTATCTTACGGGCAATATAACTTTTGCGAAATATTTATTCATACCTTATATTTCTGGAGCTGGANNCTTGGATTTCTTTGGTTCAATACTTATCCCGCACAAGTTTTCATGGGAGATGTCGGTGCTTTAGGTTTAGGCGCCGCCCTTGGAACTGTTGCCGTAATGATTCGCCAAGAATTGGTGTTGCTTTTAATGGGCGGGATATTTGTTTTAGAAACTGTTTCCGTAATTATGCAAGTAATATATTTTAAACTTACTGGCGGCAAACGTATTTTTAAAATGGCGCCAATTCACCATCACTTCGAATTGAAAGGCTGGCCCGAACCTCGAGTTATTGTCCGCTTTTGGATTATGACTTTCATCTTGGTACTGCTAGGATTGGCAACTTTAAAATTGCGATAAACCAATTCGACCGCAACCCAGGGTTGCGGTCGCGAAAATCATGCGAGCCTCGCCCTGGGCTGTCATTGGGTTAGCCTTTTAGGCTAGTTGGTTGAAAAAAAATTTATAAATAACTCTTGATCGCCTTTTGATGTTATAGACATTTTATTTTGACACGGGTTTTTCAAAGTGCATATAGTCTTTTATTTTTCCATCCCAGGTGCCACCCCAGCCCCACCCTTGCGCAGAAAAAATTTCATAAATTTTACTATGTGAAGTAATTTTTCCTTTGTGGTAGGCACTCCTATCTAAATACGTTGTTCCCTACTCAGGAGAAATCTGATCTTTGAATGAATATGGGTTAAATAATGGATTAATATCTATAGCATGACCATAACTATGTACTGAAAAGAGGTCTGGAAAATCAGTTTGTCGTCTGCAATTAAACGCTGAAGTATTATTATCCACCATGGCTGCCAAATCATTTCCGTGATATTCATCAATGGTTTTCATTTTTTCAATCGGGAATCTTATGTCGTAAAGTTTTTTAAAAATTGCCAATACTTCATCTGCAATGTCTTTATTAACAATTAAAGTTCCTTCATGCGGTTTATTATCAAAACCAAAATATGTTAACTTTAAATATGCTAAATCTTCTATGGGAACAGGACAGTCACTATGCCAGGAAAACTGTTTCATTTGTGCTTTAATATCTTCCGGTATCGGTTCACTACTTCCAGAAAAAGGCGGTAAATTACGAGTGTCATATCTTTTTCCTGTGATAAATATATCTTTCCAATGTTGTACGCGAAGATCGCAAACTTGAACCACAGGAGTTTCAAATACGGTCGAGCCAATAAATTTATTATTGCCCAAATAAACAGCCGCATGGCTGATCTTTTTATCAAAGCCAAAATACATTAAATCTCCAGGTTGCAATTCAGTTTTAGAAACGTCAATAAATTTAGGAAAATAGGATTGATCAATTCCATCGCGCGGTAAATTAAAACCAATCTGCCTATAAAGCATTTGTACAAAACCAGAGCAGTCAAATCCATAAGTTGAAACCCCACCCCAATAGTATGGAAGACCCAGAAAAATACGGCTGGAATCAAGCATTTTTTGCATGCTCCAATGCTCTGGGTCAATTTCAATATCGCCACGCTGTATCCAGCCAGTACCACCATCAGCAAGCTGAATTTTTATCCACCTTTCATCTTTCATATCTATAATTTGCAACCGAGTATCAAATGGCAGTGTATACAAAGGTGAATGAATATCTGTGGCAGGATCCTTATAGACATTGCCAAACAAATTTTTGACCTTGGCAATATGAGCGTCAGGATCAGCAGATCTAGATGTTAAATATTTTTTGTCTACCCATCCAGTGTAACCATCTGGTGTTTCAATCTCAGCAAATCCACTTTTTGTTTGTAACACTGTAACTTCGGTATTGTAAATGGTCTGAGAAACAACTTGAGAAGCAGAATCAGGTGAAGTGTACATATCTAACGCCGGAACACTGATAAAAGAAACTGAATAAGATGCTTCAGCAAAAACAGAAAAGAACCCAAACACAATCGCAGTAAAAAACAAACACGATTTTTTCATTTTCGATCTCCGGACAAGGTGGTTTATGAAAATAAACTCAAGCAATTTATACAACAAAAATTTTATTTTTCATGCAAGCTCAGAAAAGGGAAACAACAGCAAAATTACCGAAACCTTAGCTTTATTTTAAGTCCTAATATTGTCAATCTTAGCCCGTTAGCTTTAGTAAAAATCTCCAGAACAGTAAAACCAAACAGTTTAAAATTAATCACTTCGACATCGCTTATAAGCATTCTGCACTTTATCTTCCTTAATATTTTGTCGTCTGATTTCTCATAAAAACCTGTGAGTTTATAGTATTTCCACCAATCCGAAATAAAACCATAGCCATAATTTCCGTTATGCAACAACCACGGTTTAGTTTTGCCGGTATAGTGAAAAATCGCAGGTTTTTTGTAATTTTCTAAAGCGATATTTCGTATTTTTGACGCGAGCAAATGTGCATCTTTAGCCATATTCCATTTGCCATCAAGATATAGAACTTTTCCTTCCATTATTGCATTTGAAGAATCTTGTTCTGTAAACTCCAAAGGAGATTCGTAGCAAATAAATTTCCATATTTTTTTACTAATATCATCTTCTCGCATTTTTTGTAAATTCAGTAAAAGAACGCCTGAATTGAAATATTCCAGACAACTTTTTTTCAATTTCTCTTTAAAATAAAGCTTATAATCTATTGGCGGCTTGTAAAAAATTGTTCGCGATTTCTTATTTTTGAGTTTATATTCGACGCCTTCATCATGGACTACTCCTGCATAGTAATTTGATATATCGATATTAAAAAGATTGGTAAGATCTTCCAGCACAAGAACATCAGAATCTAAATATATAACTTTTGTGTAATCCTTAAGCAATTCCTCAATAAATAAACGGTAACACATCTCCACGGGCTGTTTTTTTAATGGATATTTTTCTAGAGAAAGATTTTTAACACATGAAGACACATCAATAAAGTTAAATCGAGCATTGCGGTTTAAATACGCGAGTGAAGTAATTCTGGCTTGATTGTCGGGGGTTATAGATGTCGTTAAAATATTAAATTCGTAAGATACATCAGGACTAGAATTTTTCAATATTGATACAATTACTGTAGATAGCGGCTTAACATAGCCATTATCCGCAGTAAAAACTACTGGTATTTTATTTATTATCATGGATGCTCCACTGTAAACTCTTTCGCCAAAAAAATTATTCTAAAATTCTCTCTTATGCGACATAGCAAAATAACTGGAAAAAATTACTATAATTCTTGAAAAATAATTTCCAGTAACTCATTTGCCAATAAAACTTTACTTTTTTCTGTTAATGTAAAAGTATTTCCTTTTTTGCTGATGACAGTTAATGCATTTATATCGCTTTTCATTCCTTTCCCGCAAGAGACATCATTAACAGCTATTAAATCGATATTTTTTGCTTCTAATTTTTTACGGGCATTTTCCAGCAAATTTTCTGTTTCTGCGGCAAAACCAACTATAAAAGGCGGCTTTGGGAGTGCAGCAACTTTTGCCAAAATATCCTCATTTTTTACTAGCTGCAATTCTAAAATATCCTGCTCTTTTTTTATTTTATGCGGACTAATTTTAGCGGCTTTATAGTCAGATACGGCAGCCACAGCAACAAAAATATCACAATTTATCACTTCTCGCATTACAACATTTAGCATTTCTTCTGCAGTAGTAACAGCAATGACCTTCGCCTTTTGGGGCGCCTCAATATAAGTCAGCCCTGTAATTAAAATTACGTTGGCCCCTGCTTTTGTAAAAGCTTCAGCGATCGCGTACCCCATTTTCCCCGAACTATGATTAGAAATAAAGCGCACAGGGTCGATTGGTTCAATTGTCGGACCTGACGTAATGACCACGGTTTTTCCAGAAAACAATGGTTTTACGAAAACACCTTGTAAAGCAGAAACAATCTCAGAAGGTTCTAACATTCGACCATCACCAATATCTCCACAAGCTTGAATTCCTGAACCCGGACCAAAAAAGTAAACTCCTCTTTGTTTTAAAATATCGACATTTAACTTGGTAACTTCTTTATCCCACATTTCTTTATTCATTGCCGGAGCAATACAAATCGCTGCGCATGTTGCTAAACAAACTGTTGCTAAAAGATCATCGGCAATTCCGTGCGCCAGTTTTGCAATTACATTCGCTGTTGCCGGCGCAATTAAAATTACATCTGCCCATTTTGCTAATTCAATGTGTTCAATGTCAGGCTCAGGGTTTTGATCGAACATTTCCGTATAAACACGATTATTAGAAACCGTAGCGAAAGTCAGCGGCTGAATAAATTCTCTTGCTGAATTGGTCATTATAACTTTAACTTCCGCGCCTAATTTTTTTAAATTTCTAACTAGCTCAACTGATTTGTAAGCTGCAATACCTCCGGTAACACCTAAAATTATTTTTTTTCCAATGAAATAGGTCGACATAAAGCCTCAACATAAAGCCTCAAACATGTAATAAAAAATACCAATAAAATCAAATACTTACAAAAATCAACTGTAAAATTTACATAAAAGCGCAATTCGCTCAGCCCGAAGAAAACTGCGGCGTAATAACGGAATAATTATAGGAAAAAAAGTTTTTGGCAGATTCCAAAATTTGGCATTTACTCCGCGGGTGTGCTGCACTAGTTTTATCTGCCATGCCTCTCTTATCATTATTGGAATTATACCAAAAGCGATCATTAATACTATGCGACATTTATTCGGCAAGAAAGTAAACACAGAAATTAAAGAAGCCATTGATGTCGTAACAGTAAAGTAAAACACTAATAAACTTAATGACGTAATCTTTAAAACCAAAGTAATTATTGCAGTTAGAGAATAGTTGATATTGTTCCAAATAAACTGTAATAAAACAAATAGCAAACTCAACAAAATAAGCGGCAAAAATCTACGTAAAAAAATTCTCCTATTAGGATAAAGAAAAACTACAAAACAAATTAATGCAAACAAAACTGCGATTATAATTTTGTTTTGCGTTAATAACAAAATCGTGCTAACGCCAAGAAAAGCTATTAATTTAAGCAACGTAATTAATCTTCGCATATATTTGGAATATGAAATGGAATTTTCATCCCTAATGAGCTCAGTAATTTTTTATCCGCTAAAATTTCCTTTTTATCTCCATATGCAATAACTTTACCTTTATCAAACACTAAAATTTCTTTTGCATATTGCCATAAAAAATCAGTGTCGTGTTCTACAGCGATAATAGTTTTCCCAAGTTGATTTAATTTACAAAAAATATTGTAAATTTCAGAAGAACTTTGATAATCCAACATTGCTATGGGCTCATCGAGAACAAAAAAGTCCGGATTAACTGCTAAAACCGCAGCTAAACAAACCTTTTGTTTTTCGCCAAGAGAGAGAGATTGCGGATCGCGCTTTTCGAAATTAAACAAATTAACTTGCTCGAGCGCTTGAATAATTTTCTCATCGTCAAAATCAATTTTCAGATTTTTTAAACCGAACTCAATTTCATCCTGTACAGTAAGATTAAACAAGGAAAAATCAGGATTTTGAAAAAGCATGCCAACGCAATGAGCAAAAAAAGAACTATTTTTTTCCCGAGTAGNNGGTACCAAAACTTCACCCGTCAAATTTCCTGTAATCAAATGCGGAATCAAGCCATTTAATAGATGTAAAAAAGTGCTTTTACCGGAACCATTTGCGCCAATTATTCCTAAAAAAGTTCCCGCATTAATTTGGATATTAATATTTTTTAGAACCGGATGTGATTTGGTATAGCTAAACGTCACATCTTTTAAAATTATTTTTTCATTTTTTGGCGCAAAATTATTCACTGAATTCATCTGACATCTCCCAACTCGAAAATTTAATTATTTTAAACCGAAAAGTAATAATCCAGGCAATCACAATGTCGATAATTCCCTGCAAAAAATTAAATCCGCTAACGATATACCAGGGAATAAGTTGCATGGCTTTATTTGGTTCTAAACCAGTCCAAATGGGAATTGCAAAATAATAGTTTAGAGGCAAAGCAATTAAACAGCGAACAAGTAATCCAATAACAAGAGGAATAATTAAATAAATTGGATTTGCGTAAATATACGGTTTTTTTCTGCTAAAATATGTAAAACAACTAAGGCTCAACCAAATAGGAAAAGTTGTTGACCATTTCATTAACGCACCCAACCAGGACGCAGAAGAGAAAAGTGTAATAAAAAGTGCAGAGATAATCGAAGTTACAAAAACCCCGCGAATGCCAAAAAGAAAAAAGGCAATAAACCATGAGCACGCCACAAAATCAATCCACATGCCAAATTGCGCTGATTGATATCCAAAATGAATTATTTGTGTTATTGCAGAAACGGCTGCTAATGCAGCACATAAAGTCAATTCGCGGGAATTTAATGCTCGGGATGTTTTGGCCATAAATATTTTTCTCAAAAAAAATAAAAATATTCAGGACGGGAAATTGCAAAATTTATTTTTGCTTTGCAAATGAAATGCATTAGGACCTGTTGAAATTTCGCTAAGTTGACAGATCCTGCTTCTTTTGTCCGGACTCTAACCGTCGGCTATGGAATTTAACCATATCTGCTGACCAAATTATTTATGCAAAAAAAAATAATAAGCGCTCGCGGGCTTATGCAAAAAATCTATAAAACTGCAATTACCGCCGGTGGAGATTTTCACTCCGCCCTGAAGTACTGTAAAAGTATATAATCGACTAGCTGTGCGGTCAAGGAAGGTCAAAAAGTCGCATATAGAATCAAAAACATGTAATAAAAAATATTAATATAATCAAATAGTTACAAAAATATTGATTTTTTCTATTAGAAATCTAAAAATTTTATCTGCTTGAATTATTAAATTCCAGAATCAGGGGTGCATTCCACTTTGATTTTGTTGATCTTGCTCAGAACCCAAACCATACGCCACTCCATCATCTGTGGTCCCAACAAATGAATCTACTAAAACGTTTCCTAGCTGCAATACTTGCGCTGTAAATGCTTTCTTTTGTATGCCGGAATCCACAGTTGTACCTTGAGGCTTAAAACCTAGGCGATCAACAATAATGTGCTCCGACGCTTCTGAATTATCTGACCGCTTTCCATCTCTAGAATTTAAAGGGGGCTGATTCCATACTGTTGCATAGACTTCATGCAATTTTTCTCCTTTAAGAAAAATTCCCGAAGGATCATATTCGCGTAATACCTTCGTATAAAAAGTACACATTGCTTCTATTACCGCCTTGCCATAGCCGTGCCATAAATATTCGGGCGACAAAAGTAGTGCTAAAAATCCTTGACCTGGCTTGTTACCTATTCCAAAATTTACATTGCCAATAAATTGACCTTCATGATTAAAAATAGAAAACACAGAATAAGGATTTCCCTGCGGCAAACGTGTCGACCACATATCAAATTTTTTTCTAACCTCTGCATCTGCAAGAGGCAACCCATTATCATAAGTAGCTCTAGCTATAGGATTTTGAAACAAAGCCTTAAATTTCTCAAAGTGCTCCTGGCGTAAAGATTGCAAAACTAGTCTTTCGCCATTATCCATGTTGATAATCAATTCTACTTCTATACCAAAACCTTCTGCGCAAACAAAATCTTTTGTAGTTGCACCTGCTAAATTATGGTTAGGATTAGTTGGCTTTATGATTGCTGTATATTTTTCAGTTTCATCGGATTGATTTAAAAATCCTCTAAAAACTCGACATAAATCATTGTGCATTTTTATTCTCCAGAAGTATTTAAATGTGTATAACAGTAGTTTATTAAGGCGTGATTTAATAATTATTAGTTGCGTGTTTTGAATAACACTTTATTGTTCTTTTATATAAGAATGAGGGGTAATTGCAATAACGGTTATGTTATTTTTTATTGGTCCATAATGCCAAAAAATTCTATACGCAGCTGGAATATTATTTTCTGAATAAGCTTCAAATACTTCTTCGCCATTCGCACCTTTAATTGCAGTATACTTGTGAGTTTTCAAACTTGGATGTTTTGGGTTAGTTTCAAGATAAGCTAAGGTTTTACAAACAGCTTTAAATCTTTTTAACAAACCTTTATTCTGCTGCAAGCGTTCCAAATCTTGGTAAGCTTGATTAGTAAATAAGAGCTTAAACATTTTAAAATTACTCGGTAATAAAATGTTTTTTAAAATTACCTAAACTTTTAACTTTACCTTCTTTTGATTCTTGCAACCCTTGTTTTACTTGTTGTAAAGCTTTTTTATTGTCAAATAACCATTTTTCTTTTGCAGGAATTTCTGCAAATGGAATTAAAATTATTTTCTCGTCTTTTTGCACAACAGCAAAGCTACTTATTCCATTTGCTAAACTGCCTAAAGTTATACGCCCTTTAGCATCCGGTCTTACTATTTTGGTAGGTTCAGAATGCATATTCTCTCTCTAGTAAATTTGTTATCTGTTTATTATAGCATAAAAGTGGGAAATGATCATAGTGGGAAAAGCTATTCTTCACATCTGCTCCTAACAATTTGATTATGATGATATTTTTTACTAAGCGCGTGTGATTCCGACGTTGTTGAATAAATACTCTTTGCATCCAGAAAAGCTTAATTATTTGTCATCCCCGAATTATTCTGTCGGGGATCCATAGACCAAAAGTCTGGATTCCCGCCTTCGCGGGAATGACAATACTAACTAATTACTATTTATTCAACAACGCCTGTGATTCCCGCCCGCTATAACTTTGTAATTTACCTAAGTCTGAATGAATAAAATCAGCAAAATCTTTCACTAAAATAATTTCCTTTTTAACGGCAAACTAATCCTGAAGTTTTTTCCGAACGCAAGTCCTGCAAAACGCTAACAGCTCCTGGCATAGATTTCGACCAAGATACAGAACCGTGTTCGCCGCATGTCTCAATAAAACAATGAGGAATGTTTTGCTCAGTCATCACACCAGCAAATTTCTTATTTGATTTAAAGACCTCTTCCGATTCAATGGTGCTTGCTTCCAAATAAAAATGCGACTCTTGAAGTGATTCGTTCGAACTTAATTGCTTCAATAACCGCCCATCATTATGCTTTGCGTCAATCCAAAGAGCTGCCGATTGAGTTAATACATTGCCAAAAATTTTTTGGCCAGTTGAAGTTTCCTGACAATTTACTCCAATATACACCGCAGCAAAACCGCTGAGACTCGAGCCACAAACGGTAAGATCATTGGGATCTTTTGATATATTAAATTTTTTTCGAGCAAACGGAATAAATTTCTCGGATAAAAAATCGGTAAAAACCTTGATACCTGCTGCTTCAAAACCTGCTGTGGCAAGTTTTGGATGATTGGCTGGAAGATATTCGAAATCACGATTGTCGTAATCGTTATTTTCTCCACTATCAACTCTTTCCAGAGGCTCAAGCATAAGATCAATCGTGTCAGCCTTGGGACTAATTGCTGAAGTTCGCTCATTTAAGTACCATTTTCCATCCAGAAACAACCTCATTGGATACGTTTTTGTTTTATCTGCCTCCTTAAAAAATTTTTCCGGAAGATAGGCAGAAAACATTCTCTCGTTTTTGCCTGGAGGATAATTACCGTCTCTCTCATTTATATTGCCTTCAGCATCAACAGAATATCGTTTTAATCGTTTTGGATTTAGCGCGGGAGTTTCGGTACGGTCATTTTTAGGTAATGACAAATCAAGTACTGACCGTGGAAATTGACCACCCTGAAAAGAGCGACAATTTAGCGGGTCATCTAACTCTTGTCTTAACGGAACATCAACTGTATACGAAATACAAGCTTCTGCCGGCAAAACAACAGTTGCAACAAAAATATTTTTCGCCAACGTTAACCTTTCTAATGGAATGTACGGAATCTCACTTTTTCCCAATATAGTTGGATCTTTTTGTGGTGGATATACGATTTTTTTGCTTATATTCATCATATCTCGAGAACAAAAACCAAGACTCGTCACCTTAACATCTTCGCATTTTCCAGTATCATCGTAATAAAAAAAAGTAACCAGCTTATGTTTTGGAT